>CAZHAH010000100.1:0-21075 GCA_964530095.1 uncultured Desulfobacteraceae bacterium
CAGCATTTAAAATTTTACGGTTGTTTATGTAACCTTTGCTGAATTATTGCTGAATCATCATTATTTTAGTTTTCGGATAACGCTGCTGGCAATGGTATTTTTTTAAATTTCTTTGGTTCCTTCATAAATTTCGGTTATTTCCGCATATGGATTAGTCAAGATCGGTTGGGTTATTATATTTTACAATTCTTAAATAAGCAACCTATTGATTTGATGTACAAACCATAAAAATAGCGAATGTGCAGATTGCATGAACCTGAAATATCAATCCGACCTTCGACCCTCAAAAAGTTCGGATGCAAATTTTTCAGGATGTGAACCGTAATCACGGCCTTTCCGGATATCAGTTTTGGCATCAGATTAATTGTGAAATCAAAACTTCGCAGGCTGCTAAACAGTCGCTTTTGGGGACGAAAATTGCCGAAGGCTAAGCGAGCGATAGCTATCGATCCGCCTTATCGGGCTCTAATGTCATTTATACCCCAAAAATAGCACTTGACACGGCTGCATTAAAAATATAGTCATATAGTTGTGTATATCAATTTTGTCTATTCTCTAATAAATCAAACAATTATACCATAAGCAATATGACAAAAAGAAACCCATCCGGCAATCCTACGCCGGTCTATTACCGTCTCCAGACCGAAATCCAAAAGAAAATCGAAAACGGCCAATGGGTGCCCGGCGTGTGTATTCCGCCCGAGCGAAGTCTGGCGGAAACATTTACGGTCAGTGTCGGCACGGTCAAAAAGGCCATTTTGAATCTGGTTCACGAGGGTTATCTTTACCGCATCCAGGGTAAAGGCACCTTTGTGGCCGGCACGACGCTACGCCGCGAAAGCCTTCGCTATTACCGTTTTTTAAGAGATTTTGACGACGATGAAGCCCGTCTCAATGTAAAGCTGATAAGCATCAAACAGATCAAAGGTAAACAGCCCCATAACCGTTATTTGAAATTGAGAGCCAACCAGGGTCTCTATGAAATAAAGCGTGTATTCTTATTGAAAAAGAAACCTGTTGTGTACAACGTCTCTTATTTGCCTCAACAAAAATTTAAAGACCTGCATTCTTTTCCAATCCGTTTTTTTGAAAAAATAACGCTTTATGAAACCCTGGAAAAAAATTACGGTGTCCCTACGATTTATAATCGAGAACTTTTCGGCATCCGAGAGGCAAATCGGCAGATTGGCGAAGCTCTCGGCGAACCGGTTGGAACTATATTACTGTTTATTGAAATGCTGTCCTACACTTATAAAGACAAACCTTATGAATACCGCCGTAGTTACTGCCAAACGGACGGAAGAACCTTATATCGGGAAATATAACGATGAAACACGATGATTATCCGGTTATCGATGCCGATGTTCTTGTCATCGGCGGCGGCAGTGCAGGAATCATGGCTGCCATCAGGGCCAAGGAACTCAATCCGGAACAGGATGTGGTCATTTTTGAAAAAGGCGAAATCAAATACTCCGGCTGTATCGCCCGGGGTATGGATGCCCTCAATATTGTCGCTGTTCCGGGAATCTCGACCCCCGAGCTTTATGTCGAATCCAACGCCATCGCCTGCGACGGTATAATGGACGAGCCGGTTAACTACCGCATGGCCCAGCGCAGCTGGGATATGCTCAAAAAACTGGAGTCCTGGGATGTCTTTTTCCCCATGGATGAAAAAGGAAAATACGAGGTTTTGCAGGTACATCCCAAAGGCAAATTTTGTGTCACCATGAAGGAGCCGGAGCTCAAATCGCTGCTCGCCAAACGGGCCCTGGATCTGGGCGTAAGAGTCGTCAATCGCACCATGGCTGCCCAGCTCCTCAAAAACGGGGATCGGATTTCGGGCGCCATCGGGATGAATGTCCGCTCCGGTGAAATCATCGTATGCAAAGCCAAATCGATTATCCTCTCCGCCGGGGGCACGGCCCGTTTCGGCCTGCCCAACAACGGCAATCTATACGGCGTCTATGATTTCCCCGGCAATACCGGCGACGGTTACTGCCTGGCGTACAAGGCCGGGGCCGAATTGAGCGGATTCGAGTACACGCTCATCTATTACATCGTCAAAGACATCAACGCCCCCCTCCTATATATAACGTTGACACGGGGTGCCCATCTCCTGAACGCTTTTGATACGCACCGCGAAAAAGAACATCCGTCCATAAAATCGATGCTACAGGAGCACAACGATCTCAGGGGTCCCTTGCGCATCCAGATGAGTCATCTTCCTGAAGACCGGCTCAGAGAAATCGAAGATATTCTTTTCACCACCGAACGGCCGGTTTGTGAACGGTTCTATAAAGGGCGCGGGATCGATTTTCGTTCTGGGGAGATCGAGCTGTGGCCCACAGAAACATTTCTTTGCGGCGGGCACGGTCTGACTGGTGTTCGTGTCAATGAAAATGCCGAAACCTGCGTTCCCGGCCTTTATGCCGCCGGTGACACCTCTCTGGTGGCCCGGGGTCATTTATCGGGCGCCTTTGTGTACGGTGAAATCGCCGCCGAAAGTGCCACCGAATATGCGTCCCGAAACGGAACCGGTGAACTGGACCGAAACCCGATTGATGCCTTTTTAACTCAAAGGGATGCCATTCTCGGGCAAAGCGCAAATCCAATTCCGATCGAAGAATTTGAGTACAAAGTCCGGCGTATCATTAATGATTACATCAGACCCCCCAAAAATGAATATAAACTCGACCGTGCCTTGTGGTGGATGGATCGTTTCCGGGAAGAGTTGCGGACCCTGGTGGCGGTAAGGGATGTGCATGACCTTTTTAAGGTATACGAAGTCGAAAACATCATCCAGTGTGCAACCCTGAGCGCCACAGCCTCTAAGGAGAGAAAGGAAAGCCGCTGGGGGCCGTGGCATCGGCGCAGTGATTATCCCGAGCGAAATGATCAAGACTGGTTAATACACATCGTTCTGACTCAGGAAAATCGACCGCAGGATGTCAGAGTTTCTTATAAAAATATCCTTAAGATTGAGGAAAAGGGTTAGAAATGCGAACAAACTTGTTGGAAAGCCTGTCGGACAACATCGCTGTAGATAAAACCAAATGCACCTCCTGCGGAATCTGCATCGATACGTGTATTCTCGATAATTTGAGGATGAAATTGGCCCCCTGCAGACAGGCCTGTCCTCTGGGGGTCAATTGTCAGGGGTATGTCCAGCTTATCGCCAGGGGCGAGGAATCCAAGGCCATGGAGTTGATGCGTGAGACATTGCCCTTTCCGGGAATCCTGGGGCGTATCTGTTCTCAGCCCTGTGAAGATAACTGCCATCATAAAAAAATGGACGGTCAAGCCGTCGCCGTCCGCGCTCTAAAACGATATCTGGATCATCATATCGATGCCGGGGATATCCCGCTGCCGGAGATACAGGCCGATTCCAATCACAAAGTGGCGGTTATTGGATCAGGACCGGCTGGGATACTGGCGGCCCACGATCTTCGCACATATGGATACGGGGTAACCTTGTTCGAATCCGAGACGGCGCCGGGCGGTATGCTGCGCTGGGCCATTCCGGAATTTCGATTACCGCAGGATGCCCTGGCAAAGGAAATCGAATTACTGCAAAAAATGGGTGTGGATATCCGCTGTGGTATTACCATTGGTAAAGAGAAGACATTTGATGAAATCAAAAATACCTATGCAGCGATTATCGTCGCCACCGGGTGCCCGGACCCGGCCCGATTAGATACCGAAGGCGAGAATATGCCGGGAGTTTTCCACGGGCTCCCTTTTTTGCATGATGTGCGTGCCGGAAAAGAATTGTCACTGGGTCAAAAAGTGGTTGTTATCGGAGGTGGGAATGTAGCCGTTGATACGGCCCAGACGGCGCTTCGACTGGGGTCCGATGATGTAACCATGGTCTGTCTGGAAGCGGATGCCGAAATCCCGGCTTATCCCGAAGTCCTGCAAAGCGCACTAGCGGAGGGCATCAAAATCGAAAACTCTTGGGGGCCCACCCACTTTGTCTCGCAGAAAGGCGTTTTGAAGGGTGTCGAGTTCCAACGTTGTGTAACCGTCTTTGATGATAAAGGCCGCTTTAGCCCCTGCTTTGATTCATGTGAATTGATGGTGCTTGACACCGATACTGTTATCCTGGCCATCGGCCAGACCCGGGATTGGACCTTTTTGAACCACATCGGCCTGCCATCTGAAATCTTGGGGCAAATCGATCCCCTAACCCTTCAGGCTGCAAATGAGAAAATATTTTTAGCCGGGGACGTCGTTAGCGGTCCCTCATCGGTGATTGAGGCCATGGCCAAAGGGCGTCGGGCGGCTGAGTCCGCCCACCGCTTCTTAATTGGGGAACACCTGCGCTACGGCCGCGCCTATCCCGGTCCGTTTGAAATGGATTTTAAAATCGATACGGATCGAGGCGTCGCTCGCCCCCGGGCAAAAGTTGAAGAACATCGCTGTCAGGGGAAAGGCGATTATAAAGAACTCGAAAAGCCGTTTACACCGGATATCGCCCGCAGGGAAGCCGAACGCTGCTATTCATGCGGCCAGCCGTTCGGCAAATTCCGCACGTGCTGGTTTTGTCTGCCCTGTGAGGTAGCCTGTCCACACGAGGCACTGTATGTGAACATCCCTTATTTGTTACGATGAATCCTGGTAACCGTTGGCAGGTTCAGGGTTCACAGTTCAGGGTTCCCGGTTGAAACAGCCTAATTGGATGTTAACAAAAGGAAAATATGTTGATAGGTACGAAATGAACATCGAACATCGAACGTCCAACATCGAATTTTGAATGAAGAACTTCAGATTAATGGATGGTTTGATATTAACCAAGCTTATCAAAGATGAAAAAAAGACCTATAAAAGAAGTTAAGATTCTACAGGGAAACGAAGCCGTGGTAGAAGGTGCTTTGGCCGCCGGTTGTCGCTTTTTTGCCGGATACCCCATTACTCCGGCCACCGAAATCGCCGAAGTGATGGCCGAAAAGCTTCCTCCCCTAAATGGTGTCTTTCTGCAAATGGAAGATGAAATAGCGAGTGTTTGTGCCACCGTCGGTGCCGTCTTTGGTGGAATGCTGGCCTGCACCGCCTCTTCCGGGCCGGGAATCACACTCATGCAGGAAGGCGTCGGCTATGCCGCCACAGTTGAAGCGCCCATCGTTATCATCAATGTCATGCGCGGGGGACCATCGACAGGCATGCCCACGGCCCCGGGCCAGCAGGACATTATGCAGGCGCGCTATGGTTCACATGGCGACTATCAGATCATCGCCCTGATGCCCTCATCCTGCCAGGAAGCATTCGAGCTGACTTACAAAGCCTTTGCCCTGGCCCAAAAATACCGTGTCCCGGTATATGTCCTGTCAGATGAGATTATCGGCCATACCCGTGAAAAAGTGCGTATTCCCCAGGGACTCGTGCCGGTGGAAAGAAAATCGCCGTCCCAAAAAACCGGCTATCAGCCCTACAAAGCCGGTCCCGACGGATTGCTTGACGGAATGCCGGCCTTTAACGAAGGCTATAAACTGCTGATCGACGGCCAGCTGCATAAAGAAGATGGAAACCGCGCCGGGCATCTGCCTGAGGTCTGCGATCAGCTCACGCAACGATTGAACCATAAAATCAGCCATAACGCCGATCAAATATACGACCATGAAACCGGGTTTGTTGATGACGCCGACATCATCGTCATCTGTTTTGGAAGTCCGTCCCGTCCCGCCTTGCGGGCAGTTAAAGATGCCCGCCAAAAGGGGATCAAAGCCGGTTTCCTCAAAATCCGCACCATATGGCCCTTTCCGGAAGAGGTGGTGGCGACCCTCTCCCAATCAGCACACGCACTCATCGTTCCCGAACTCAACATGGGACAGATTGTCAACGAGGTCAAACGGGTTGCCGCCGGACGTACCCGGGTTGTTTCCTTGCCCAAACTGGGAGGATTATTGCATACACCCCAAGAAATTTTGACCGCAATTGAAAAAGAGAACCCATCATGAATCCACTTGGAGAAAAGTATCTTAGAAAAGAAGCCCTTCCCTTTTTATGGTGCGTCGGCTGCGGAAATGGAACGGTGTTAAACGCCGCCATCCGGGCCATCGACAAACTGGGGATTTTTGAAGAAACCGCTTTTGTGGGCGGTATCGGTTGTTCGGGCTGGATACCGGTGTACATCAATGCCGATACTCTGCACACCCTGCACGGACGCACGATGCCTTTTGCAACCGGTCTGAAAATGAGCGACCCCGGCCGCAAGGTCATCGTATTTACCGGTGATGGTGATTGTCTGGGTATCGGCGGAAACCATTTTATCCACTGTGCCAGACGAAATCTTGACGTTACCGTCATCCTGGTGAACAACCAGATATACGGCATGACGGGCGGCCAGGTCTCACCGGCGACTCCCTGGCGTGCCAGAAGTAAAACCTCGATTTTTGGAAATCCGGAATCGCCTTTTGATGCCGCCAAATTGGCCCAGGCCGCCGGTGCCGGTTATATTGCCCGCTGGACGACGGCGCATCCCACCCAGCTGGCGCGATCGATCGCCGAGGCCATATCTTATGAAGGTTTCGCCCTGGTTGAAGTATTGTCCCAGTGTCCGACCCAAGCCGGTCGACTCACGCATGGGGTGTCCGATCCGGCGGCTGTGCTGGAAATCCTAAAATCCAAAACTATCAACATCAAACGGGCCCAAAAAGCGACCCCGGAAGAGCTGAAAGACAAGATGCCCATCGGCACCTTGCTTCGGGACGACCAGGGGCTTGAGTTTGTCTGCAGCTACGCCCAAATAGCGCAGGAAGCCGGCACTTCAATTTGAACGAGGTAACCATGAAAGCAAGCAAATCAAAAGTGAACATCGTTATCGATGAAAACTATTGCAAGGGATGTTCGCTCTGTATTCATTTTTGTACCCAAAAAATTTTGGAAATTTCGCCTAAAATCAACACTAAGGGATACCCGATTCCCTGTGCGGTGACGCCCGAAAAGTGCGCCATCTGCAGAATTTGTGAACACACCTGCCCTGAATTTGCCATCACCGTGGAGGAGGAAAAAAATTGCGCACCGAAGTCAAATTAGCCGGTTTTGGCGGACAAGGCATTATCCTCATGTCGGTGATGCTGGCCAATGCCGCCGGTTATTATGAGGACAGGGAGATTGCCCAGACCCAAAGCTACGGCCCGGAAGCACGCGGAGGCGCATGCCAGGCGGCGGTGGTCATTTCCGATGAAGAAATCGATTATACCAAATGTTTGAATCCGGATATTTTTGCAGCCATGTCCCAGGAATCGCTCGACAAATATATGGCCGAAGTGAATCCGCAAACGACCCGCATTTTTATAGACAATTCATTGGTAAAGACGGTGCCCGAAGCCATCCGCCATTTGTATCGGATTCCGGCCACCCAGCTGGCGGATACGCATTGCGGCAACAAAATGGTGGCTAATACGGTCATGTTAAGTGCCCTGGTCAAAATAACCGCTTTGGTATCGATTGACGCACTCAAATCGGTTATCAGCGGGCACTTGCCCCCAAAGATTCAAGATATCAACCTCAAGGCCCTTGAGACCGCCCTCGTGTTTTGTGAAAAAATGGCAGGCTGATCGATGAAGCTGTATGAATTTGAAGGCAAGTCACTGTTGCGAAAGCTGAATATTCCCGTCCCCCGCGGCGATGTGGCCTCAAATCTAAAAACGGCGCAGCAGATCGCCGAAAGGCTAACGTATCCGGTGGTCGTCAAAAGCCAGGTGCTACGGGGGGGACGCGGTAAGGCCGGCGGAATTCAATTTGCACCGAATCGGTCGGAACTATCCGATTCTGTCAATCAGCTCCTCGGTATGCAAATCGGGGCGGAAACGGTCAGACAGCTTTTGATCGAAGAACAGTTGTCCGTTGTTCAGGAGTATTATATGGGGATCACCGTCGATCCCCAAACCGGAATGCCGATGCTCATGTTATCGCCTGCAGGCGGTATGGAAATAGAATCGATTGCACGGCAGTCTCCCGAAACCATCGTCCGGCAGCACCTTGATCCGCTTCAAACCTACCGCTCGTTTCATACCCTGAACCTGTGTTTGAAGGCGGGATTAGAGGGAGACATATTGGTTCGGGTATCGCAAGTGCTCCTTAACCTGATTGACTGCTATTTTAAGTTCGAAGCCATTACGGCCGAAATCAATCCGCTAATCCTCGACGATCAAGGGCAAACCTATGCCGCGGACGCTAAATTTGAAATCGACGATGCGGCCCTCTTTCGACTCCCCCAAGTCAAAAACTTTCCGCGTCCGGAAGTCGTCGGCAATCCGCTTGAAGAAGAAGCCCGCATTGCAGGTGTTTCGTATGTCCGCCTCAAAGACGAAGGCAACATTGGTCTGATTGCCGGGGGGGCCGGCGTAGGCATGGCCACCATGGACGCAGTCTACCACCATGGCGGGATGCCGGCCAATTTTATGGATTTGGGGCATGCAACACCTGCCAAAACAGCAGCGGCCCTGAAAATTGTACTTAAAACACCGGGGGTGGAGGGGGTTTTTATCAATGCCTTTGGCGGTATCAACAACTGCGAACAAATGGCCGAGGGGATCGTGAGCGTGATCGAGGAACTCAACCCGCCCCAGGTGATCACGGTCAAAATGCGGGGACATTCGCAGGATGCCGGGTGGTCGCTTCTGGAAGCCAGGGGGATCCCCATTGTCAAGCATGGCACCACCGAAGAAGGGATTTTACTCCTGTTGGAGGAAATGCGTAAAAAAGAGAGCGAGCCAGAACGTGTCCATTCTGATCGATAACGATACCCGTGTGATCGTGCAGGGTGCCACCGGGAGACAGGGTCGCTATCATATTTCGAAGATGATCGACTACCAGGTCCGCATCGTAGGGGGCGTCAGTCCGGGGAAAGGTGGCCAAAGCGTATGCGATATTCCCGTCTTCGATAGCGTGGCTCGGGCCCGACAGCATACACCCATTGACGCCAGCATGATTATGGTGCCGCCGGCGGGCGTGTTGCCCGCTGCCGCGGAAGCCACCGAAACCGGTATTCCATTGCTGGTTATTATTACCGAACATGTTCCCTTTCACGATGCGTTGCTGATCCGCCGCATGGCGGAAAGAGAAAAAATCCGCGTGATCGGACCCAATACCATTGGGCTGATCAGTCCCGGAAAATGTAAAATCGGCGTTATGCCCGGTTTCATCTATCAGGAAGGGGATGTGGGGATTATTTCACGTAGCGGAACACTCACGCATGAAATCGCCTCCAATTTGACCTATCGCGGAAAAGGGCAGTCGACCTGTGTCTGTGTCGGGGGCGACATGACCAAAACCACCAATTTTATCGACATACTCAAACTGTTCCGCGACGACGATCAAACCCGGACGATTGTCATGATCGGAGAAATCGGGGGCGCCGGGGAAGAAATCGCCGCCAGGTACATCCAGGAGACCCGGTTTCCAAAAAAAGTTGTCGCTTACATTGCGGGTTTGACCGCCCCGCCTGAAAAAAAAAATGGGACATGCCGGCGCTATTATTTCGCACGGATTCGGAACCGCCGAATCCAAAATCAAACATCTTGAGGCTGCCGGTGTGGTTGTGGCGCGCAGACTTGAAGAAATATTAGCGTTGGTATGATCAGAAAGGAGGTGATAGCGACTCAGGAGTTTGAGGTTATATGGCTTTGCAAACACAAATGATTCCAAACGAACGCCGTCGGTCTTTCCATAATCTGATCCGGTAGCTGTTGGCAGCGTGATAGAAATGTGATATACGACGCCATATCCTCACAACAAGGATGTCACCTATAAACTAGTATCACAAAAAGGAGGTTAGTATGAACAACAAGAAATGGTTTGTCTTTTTTCTCGCTCTAGTATTGGCCGTTACCTTTACCATCGGGCCGGCCTATGCCGCCAATCGCAGATTTCTATCCATCGCTTCCGGATGGGTGACCGGAGCTTATTATCCGTTTGCCGGTGCGGTTTCCCGGGTGGCCTGGAAACATCTGAAAGAAAAAAACATCAAGGTTACGGCCGAATCTTCCGGCGCCTCGGTGGCCAATTCCAAACTGATCGGCAAGAGCGACACCGACTTTGCCCTGCTTCAGAATGACATTGCCTATTACGCCCATTATGGCAAAATGATGTTCGACTCGCCGATCAAAAAACTTCTGGGCTGTATGACCCTTTACCCGGAAACAATTCAGATCGTGGCCCGCAAGGACTCCAACATCAAATCCGTAGCCGACCTTAAAGGCAAGCGGGTATCCATCGGCCCCCTGGGTTCCGGGACCACCGAAAATGCCAAGCAAATCTTAAAGGCCTGGGGCCTGGGCGAAGGTGACCTCAAGGCCCAGCAGTTGAAGGCCAGCCAGGCCGCCGATTACATGAAGGACGGCCGGCTGGATGCCTACTTCAATACCACGGCCGTGGGTGCCGCCCATATCATCGACACCTTTCTGCTGGTTCCCTCGGTGATTGTGCCTGTGTCCGGCCCCAATGCCGAAAAACTGTTGAAGGATTATAGCTTCTACGCTGTCGACACGGTTCAACCCGGCGCTTACAAGGGACTCGACGCACCGGTGACAACGGTTGCGGTGATGGCCATGCTGGCCGCCCGTTCCGATCTTGAAACCGAGATCGTTTACCTCATCGTCAAAGCCACATATGAGGATTTGGCACAGATCAAAAAGGCCCATGCCAAGTTCAAGGGAATCAGTGTCAAAAAAGCCCTCATGGGTATGAGTGTTCCCCTGCATCCGGGCGCCGAAAAATACTTCAAAGAGGTCGGCGTTATCAAATAACCGGCTTCACCGTCCTTGCACCGATACCACCCGGAGCGATCTTGCGACCGCTCCGGGAGCGGTATCCTTTTGCCTGCCCTGAGGAGACCCGATGCCGCTTAAAGAAGAAAAACAAGATATCGAAGCCAGCAAAAAGATGGCCGAGGAGTCTGAAACCGGATCCCGGGTTTTAACCGGAAAAACCGGTTTTTTTATTTTCTGGTTTGCCATCATTATGTCACTGTTCCAGCTCTATACCGGGTTTTTTGGTGAATTACCGGGCTACAAGCAATTGAGCATACATCTGGCCTTTGCGATGGTATTATGTTACGTTTATTTTCCGCTGTCCAAAAAGTCTCCTCTCAACCGCGTGTCCATCCCGGACGCAATTCTGGCCATTTTGGGCGGTGTTGCCGCGATCTATGTTTTTGTCAATTACAATCACTGGGTTAACGCCCAGGGCGATGCACCCGCTTACGATATTGTTGTCGGCGGTATTCTGCTGGCCCTGATTCTGGAAGCGACCCGGCGCAGTGTCTCTCCCATGCTGCCTATTATAACCCTTGTTTTTCTTTTTTACGCTTATCTGGGCCCATACATCCCCGGTGAACTGGCCCACCGCGGTTTCAGGGTGACCCGCATCATCGACCACATTTTCATGTCCGGTGAAGGCCTTTGGTCGGTTCCTTTGAGGGTATCATCTACCTTTGTATTTCTGTTCGTTCTATTCGGCGCCTTAATGGATAAAACCGGAGCAGGCGAATATCTGATCAATCTCTCATTTGCCACTATGGGTCGTTTCCGGGGCGGTCCCGCCAAAGCAGCTGTCGTGGCATCGGCCGCGATGGGGTCGATTTCAGGGTCATCGATTGCCAACACGGTTACCACCGGGGCCATGACCATCCCGCTGATGAAAAAGGTCGGGTTTAAAAATTATGTGGCCGGGGCCGTCGAAGTGGCCGCCTCCACCAATGGGCAATTGATGCCGCCGATTATGGGTGCAGCGGCCTTTATTATGGCGGAAATGATCGGAATCTCTTACTTTAAAGTGGTCAAGGCCGCCTTTATTCCGGCGATTCTCTCCTATGCCGCCATTTTCTCCATTGTTCACATCGAAGCCATCAAAAACAACATTCGCGGTTTAACCAAAGACGAAACGCCGCCCTTTTTTAAAACCTTCCTTGCAGGACTCCATTTTCTGATTCCCCTGTTCGCGCTCTGCTATTTGCTTCTGATTCTTTTTTGGACCCCCACGACCTCCGCCGCATGGGCCATTCTGGTGGGCATGCTTGTCGCGGTGGGGAACAATTATTACCGCGCCTTTCATCTTTTTCCGCGTCGCAAATCCCAGGAGGAAGAAGTTGACGAGCCCGCCTATCGAAACTATCTGGATCGATCAAAGGGGTTTTTTGCACGCCAGGTCATCAGCGAACTCATCGGTTCACTGGAGGCCGGCGCTCGCAACATGGCCGGCGTTGCTGCCGCTTGCGCCTGCTGTGGTATTATCATCGGCGTGGTCACCCTGACCGGCCTGGGTCTTAAAATGGCCAATTTTATCACCTATCTGGCCGGAGGTGATCTTTTCCTGACCCTGCTTTATTCGGTATTTGCCTGCATAATCCTGGGTATGGGCCTGCCAACCACCGCCACCTACATCGTTATGGCCGCCATGACCGCACCGGCGATTTTAACCATCAGCGAGAATCTGGGTCTGGGGATCCCGATAATAGCGATCCATTTGTTTGTTTTTTATTACGGCATCGTAGCCGACGACACCCCCCCGGTGGGGCTTTGTGCTTATGCCGCCGCCGGTATTGCCGGTTCCGATCCCATAAAAACCGGCTGGAAGTCTTTCCGCCTGGACCTGGCTGCCTTTACGCTTCCGTTTATGTTTATCTACAATCCCAAACTGCTCATGTTTAACACCAACTGGATGGAACTGGTTTACATCATTCCGGTCTGTATCATCGGCATGTTTTGCTGGTCGGTCTTTATTCAGGGCCATTGGGTCGTCAAGACGTACCTCGTCGAACGAATGGTTTTTCTGGGGATAGCCTTCCTTCTCGTCAACCCGTCCAATTTAAAGATCGGTGAACTCATCATCAGCCAGCACCAGGCCAACGGGACGGCCGTAATTATTTTAGCCGCGATCTACTTTTGGCAACGTTCTCGAAAGTCTAAAGCGGCCGGATTTCCCGCCGAAACCGCCTCGGCCTGATCCATGTCCAAAACCGTCGGATTTATATTGGCAGCAGGGAGTCTCCTTGTTTTAGTGCTGGGATTGTGGCCCCTGCAGTCGGTTACGGTGCGGCTCCCCAAAAAAAATGACCGGCTGATTGCGGCTTTTCACGTAAACCCGCGAGACAATATCCGGCTGAGTTACCGCCATTCGGTCGAGTTGACCCGGGTTGAGGGCCTGTTCCGGGTTGACGCCAAATCTCGGCTCCTTGCCGTTGAAACACGCATGGAGTCGACCGGGACGGGATTGCCCAACACTTTCCCCGGACGGACAACTTTCGAAAATGGCTGGCTCGTCGTCGATGAACAAAAAAAACCGCTCGATTCCCTCCGGTTTTTTGTGGCCCCCATAAATCAGACCCAGCTTTTCATCGCGGGCCGATCCATCGATATCGATGCGCTTGAAAGCGGAACCCTGGTTGAAGTCGCCGCCCAAAAGATCCGCATGTATCAGTGGGTTTTGTGGAGCATTGGGGGAATTCCGTTCAAATGATAGAATTCGTAAAGTGAGGATCTGATAGTTGGAAATCAAAAAAAATAAGCCCATCGGGATTTTTGACTCGGGTATCGGCGGGGTCAGTTGCCTCGGTCAGGGGATCAACATGCTGCCGCGGGAGAATTTCATCTATTTTGGCGATTCGGGTGTTGATCCTTACGCCCTGATGTCCCCCTTAAAAGTGAAAGAACACTGTTTTGAAGCCTGCGAGTTTTTGGCCCAAAAGGGCGTCAAAGCAATTGTTATCGCCTGTAATACCGCCACCAGCATCGCACTTGTCGATTTGCGTAAAAAATATGACATGCCGATCCTTGGTATGGAGCCGGCCCTGAAGGTGGCGACCGATTTGGGATTAAATGGAAAAATTGTTGTCATGGCGACCGGAATGACACTTAAAAGCAAAATGGTCGAGAATCTCATCCAAAAATTCGGTCAAGGGTTTGACATTGTCAAGATGCGCTGCCGCGATCTGATCAATCTGGTAGAATCCGGTGTTATCGATGGGGCAGAGGTCGAACAGGCCATAAAAGCCTGTTTCAGCAAGTTTGACCTTGAAACAATCGCTACTATTGTTTTTGGATGTACCCATCTCGGATTTTTAGAAAAATCGTTTAAAAAAATTATAGGCGATCGCATCCATATCGCCGACGGGAATCAAGGGACCATCCGTCATCTTATAAATATTTTGGCTAGAAAGAAATTGCTCATCGGTCACAAAAAAGATACACCTTCGGTTGAAATTTATAATTCCGGCGGGGAGGATTTTCTTAAAAATTCGAAAATAATATTGCATAAACACTTAAGTTACCTAAACCGGAACCTAAGTTGAGCACAAAATCCTGCCATGGCCCGAAACGAAATTAATCGCCCTAAGATCTTCCTGTCGGTTGTAAGCGGTTTCATGCTTACCGCCGTCTTTCCCAAGATCGGAGCGGACTGGCTGGCCTGGGTCGCCCTGTTGCCTTTGCTGCTCGCTATTAAAAACCTCTCCCCCCAAAAAAGTTTTTTTCTTGGGCTTCTCACGGGCTGCGTCCATTTTTTAACCCTGGTCTATTGGCTGATCGACACCATGAAAACTTTCGGGAACCTCCCTTTATATATCTGCATTCCCGTTCTTTTTCTGCTGTGTGGCATCATGGCCCTTTATGTGGCCTTATTTTCGGCCTCCCTCACGTATCTGGCATCCTCTGCTATTGGATGTCTGCTCATGGTCCCCATCCTGTGGGTTGCCTTTGAATATCTAAGATCGTTGCTTTTTACCGGATTTCCGTGGGAGATTCTCGGCTATTCACAAGTTCACCGATTGGCCCTCATCCAGATGGCGGACTTATTCGGCGTATACGGGGTGTCTTTTTTAATCGCCTTTATAAACGGCGCCCTCTTTCTGGTACTCCTTTTTTTGCTGCATGGCGACTGGCACGGTACCCATCCGACCAAACGCGTTTTAAGCCTATCCATACTGGTACCGGTCATTCTGTTGGCAATTGTAATTTCGTATGGAAAATGGCGCATAAAAACAGTCGACCAGATTGTCTCACAAGCGCCATCGAAACGGGTAACGGTAATTCAGGGCAATATTGATCAGGCCGTCAAATGGGATCCGGCCTTCCAGATTTCGACCACCCAAAAATACCTCAAACTATCGCTGTCTGCCAAAACCGACAAGCCGGATCTGGTCGTATGGCCTGAAACCGCCACACCGTTTTATTTTCTCTATAATATCCAGCTATCGAACCTGATATTAAAAGGTATTCGCGACACGCAATCCGGTTTTCTAATCGGAAGTCCGTCATTCGTTCAAAAAGAGGAAGGCGAAGAATACTACAACAGCGCTTACTTGCTTGATCGAAACGGAAAAGTGAAGGGCAAATACAACAAAGCCCATCTGGTTCCCTTTGGAGAGTACGTCCCATTTAAAAAATGGCTTCCCTTTGTGGGCAAAATGGTCCAGGAAGTGGGGGATTTTCAGCCCGGCCAAAAGGGGGCATCGTTAAACTGGGGAAAATACAAGTTAGGCATTCAGATATGCTATGAAATCATTTTCCCCGGCCTTTCCCGGGCCATGGTCCAAAACGATGCTTCCTTATTGGTGAATATCACCAACGATGCATGGTATGGTTTATCGAGCATGCCCTATCAGCATTTTTCCATGTCCATTTTTCGTGCCCTGGAAAATAGGCGCGCCCTGGTCAGATCGGCCAATACCGGTATCAGTGGATTCATCGATCCCGTAGGACGTGTCGTCGGCCGCACGGAATTATTCAAAGAGGCGGTTTTAAGCCGTTCGGTCCCTCTGCTGAATACCAAGAGCATCTACACCCGGGTTGGAGATCTTCTTCCTTTGATCTGTCTGATTATAACCATAATTGCAGGCTTGTTTTTACTTAAAAAACGGTATAAAAAGGAAAGTGTAATAAACACCTAACGTGAGCAGTTCCAGGTTCAGGGTTTAAGGTTAAAGAGCGATTCGGAAGAATGCTAAACGACCAACCCTGAACGGTGAACTCTGAACCCTGGTCGCCTCCGGCGGCGCCGGAGGCGGGTAAACCTGTGAACGCCTACGAAAATAAATATCACCTGTGGAGGTGCCACATGACGACTGAAATTAAACAAGCCCTAAATGATGTTTGTACAAAATTAGAAGAATTAAAGGATTATCTTTGACCTCGCCGCAAAGAAAAACAGACTCCAGGAAATTGAGACGATCATTGCCAAAGAAGGCTTCTGGGACAATCCGGATGATACCAAAACGATCTTAAGAGAGCGCTCCCTACTGTCGGAAAAGGTGGAAACCTTTAAGCAATTAGCGACTGACATTGAAGAAAACGATTTACTGCTCGACCTGGCCATAGAAGAGTCAGATGCCGACACCCTGGATGAGGCATCCCGGCAAATTCAATCCCTTGAAGTTAGAATCAAAAAACTCTCTTTCGATCTGATGCTTGATGATGCGGATGACCCGAATAACGCCATCATCTCAATCAATGCCGGCGCCGGCGGGACCGATGCCCAGGACTGGGCTGAAATGCTCTTTCGAATGTACACCCGCTGGACCGAGCGCAAAGGGTTTAAACTCGATTTAATCGATTTTCAACCTGGTGACGAAGCCGGAATTAAGAGTGTGACATTCACGGCCCGGGGCAAGTATGCCCACGGCTATTTAAAGACCGAGAATGGGGTCCACCGCGTGGTTCGAATCTCGCCCTTTAATGCCGGCGGCAAGCGGCACACTTCTTTTGCATCGGTATTTGTTTATCCCGAGTTGGACAATGAAATCGTTATCGACGTTGAAGACAATGATTTGCGCATCGATACGTTTCGGGCCAGTGGCGCCGGCGGGCAACACGTTAACAAAACCAGCAGCGCCATCCGCATTACCCACCTGCCGACCGGAATTGCGGTACAGTGCCAGCAGGAGAAATCGCAGCACCGCAACAAAGACCTTGCCATGAAAGTGTTGAAGGCACGGCTCTATCAACTCGAGAAACAGAAACAGGACGACAAATTGCGTAAGATCCACGAAAGCAAGGACGACATCGCCTGGGGAAGCCAGATCCGCTCATACGTTTTGCATCCCTACCAAAAGGTAAAGGACCATCGCTTAAATCTCGAAATCGGTAATGTAAACAGCGTCCTGGACGGAGATATCGATTCTTTTATCGAAGGGGCCCTGCTGGCAAAAATCGCTTAGTGTCCATCCATAAATAGCATCTTCCCCGATAAGAAACTCGGGATGTTCCATCGGCCTAGGACGGCGTTCTCGCGTCTTTGCAATCCTCAACGTAGACGAGCTACGCGTGTCGAAGATCCCGCCTGTTGGCGGGGACCTTGGACCAAAATCTACTATTTCTGGATGGACACTGACTCAAATCCCGGACTTCCTTTGTACGTTGCAGCAAAAAATCTTTTTTTTGAGATGGCTTCTAATGCCATCAATCCTTGTATTAAGTTCATTAAGAGATGGCCGCCATCAATCTTTGGACCAGATGATCGACTTCACATCCACCGCTTTTTCAATAAGTCCGTACTTTAGCGCAAAGTCGGCAAACGTCTGCCAACGCGACGTGTCTATTTGCTGTGTGTGGGCATAGTAGGGGCGTGTCAGACGGAAGGCATCGGTTTCGATACGACGATCCGCCTCCGGCACTTCCTTTAAATAATTTTCAAGTGCGCCCTGCGGATCCTGCCGTGCAATTCCGATGGCCTGTTGCACAATTTGGGTGAAGGTCGTTATCGCGCGGTTCTTTTTTTTCAATACATTCGCCCCGCAGACAAACACGAGCTCATCGTAATCCGGGATGCCCCATTTCTCGAGTTCAAAATAGGCCGTGCGATACCCTTTGTGCTTCATCGTCACCGTTTCATAGGTTTTAAACGGTCCCATCACCGCATCCACTTTACCGGCCGTAAGAGACTGCACAATGGCAAAACCAACATTGATTGACTGGTACTGTTTGATACCGTTAAGTTTGGCAAAGGCGTCCAGAAGCACATCCATGAGCCCCGGAACCGTATATCCGATGCGTTTGCCCTCCAGGTCGGCCGGATCTTTAATCCCGCTGTCGTGCAGAAAAAGAAGGGTTGTCAAAGGGTGTTCGATTAAGCGTCCCACCGCCACGATGGGCAACCCCCGTGCGGCGGCAATGATCGTCTGGGGTTCATAGGAAATCGAGAGATCCACATTCCCCGATGCGGCAAGTTTCAGGGCATCCGCTGTTTCGGAAGGACTGATGATCTCGATTTCCAGCCCCGCTTTTGTAAAAAGCCCGCGATGCTGGGCCACATAGATGGGGAGATGGTCTACATTGGGAAACCAATCCAACATCAACGTCAAACGATCACGCGCCATAGCGGTGGACGCTCCCAGACATACCACCAGGCACGCCACAAAGATTAACACGATTTGCCATACATTTTTTTTCACAACCGTCCCTCCTTATTTCCAGGTGATAACCTTTTTTTCTAAAAATCCCACCAGACTCCACAGACTCACACCCATGATCGACAACCACAGGATGGCGGCAAAAACCAGATCGACTTTCAGGCGGGCATTGGCCTGGATCATCAAGTATCCAAGACCCTGCTGCGCCCCCACCCATTCTCCAATCACGGCCCCGATGGTTGCCACGCTGACACCGACCTTTAAACCGGCGAAAAATTGGGGCAACGCCCAGGGCCAGTATAACAACCGCATGGCTTGCCAGAACCCCGAGCCCATCAACTGAAAAAGAATCCGATAATCGTGATTGCAGGATTTGAATCCCTCCAGCAGGCTCACCGTAATGGGAAAGAAGATAATGACCGCTGCCATAAATATTTTGCTGGCGATTCCGTATCCCAGCCACACCACCAAAAGCGGAGCAACGGCAAAAACCGGCACGGCCTGCGAGGCAATCAGAAATGGAGCGATTGCCTTTTCCACCGATGGATGGGCAAACATCATCATGGCAAGAGGGATGGCGACAACCAGTGAGATCAGAATGCCCATGACGACTTCTAACGCCGTCACGCCCACGTGCGGTAGTAATAGCGGCGTTTGGGAAACGGCCACAATAAAAATGCGCGTAGGAGCAGGCAGGATAAAGTCTGGAACTGCCAACTGCCGACAGACGGCTTCCCAGGCACCCAGAATCAGGAAGACCCCCATAAGGGCAAATAGGCTAGGTCGGCGCATGCCCCAATTCCTCTTGCAATTGATTTAACACACGTTCCTTGATTTCAATCAATACCGGATCGCTCATCTGCCTGGGCTTCTTTTGATCTAACACAAACCGGTCTCGTATCTGCATGGGGGCTTGGGATAAAACCAGAACTTCATCTGCCAGAAGCAGGGCCTCTTCCACATCATGGGTAATCATGACGATACTCTTATTGAAATCACTCTGGAGCATGAGAAGCAATGACTGCAAACTCCTGCGGGTAATCGCATCCAGGGCGGATAAGGGTTCATCCAGCAATACCAGTTCATGTTCAAACATCAACGTGCGCACAAGCGCACATCGTTGTCGCATCCCGCCCGAAATTTCGGCCGGCCGGTAATTTTCGAATCCCTCCAGACCCAATCGCTTAAACAATCGCAATGCACTCTCCCGCGAACGCACCAGATCATTTCGGGTGATCCGGGCCGGCAGAAGCGCATTTTCGATCAGCGAAAACCAGGGCAGCAACAGGTCGTTTTGCTGCATATAAGCGGCCTTCCGGCCGAGGTGGGACAGTCGTTCCCCGCGCCATGAAACCTGTCCCTCACCTTTAGGAACGACACCGGTGAGAACGTCAAACAAGGTGCTCTTCCCGCAACCCGAAGGTCCGATGAAAACCGTAAATCCCTTGCGGGGAACCGTAAAACTGAAATGGTCAAGGACCGCCAGGCCGTTGAAATATTTTGTCAGATTTGAAACATTTAACATCGAGGATTTTCTCCGACACAGGTCGATGCCGGAGGAAGGGAGCGGCAGAACCGCTTTGCAGAGTCACCAACTTTCCTACGCCGGCATGATCCGGATCAGGTTCCAGGGGTCGAGACTCAAAGCCTCCTCTCAGCCGATTTGAATCGACTCCCCCACCGATTCAGCGCCCGAGCGCATTCTTTACGCTTGGCCAAAAATCATCAAGACTCTAAGCACTTTTTGCTGTTTATGTCAATTTAATACCGTTTTAATACCGTTTAAAACCGGGATTCCGATATGTAGATAATTATATTTCAGATTTGCGAGCGGCCGTCGGGGTGGAAATGGATCTAAAAATCCTTCGTATGAACCGAAACGATATCCCGCAAGATAGAATTGCGAAGCGATTGGGTATCCAACAAAGGACCGTATCGGAGCATTTAGCGAAAATGCCAATATTGGCAAATCCGCTAAATGCCGATCTGAAACGCGGATTTACGGTTGCCCAAGTGGCTGAAAAGCATGGATGGCCTGAACCTCTTGTCTGGTCTATTGCATTGGAAGGAAAAGATGATCTTCAAAGATTCAAGGCGCTTAAATGGGGGTCCGCTTAAGCCGCCGTGGATGGCTCCAGGAGCAGATCGCGGAAACAAAATGAAAATTGTGTCACGTGACACAATTCAAAAAATTCGAATAGACCAAATATCGCCAAATCCAAATCAAGCCAGGATCGCTTTGCCATCCTCCATCCATCCCCTGATCCCCATTTTATATAGGCATTATATGGGTGAATTTAGAGGGTTTACTTTGCCCATATTTTCTATCATTAGTATATGCGCAGATAAAAAAGGTTTTTTGCCTGCTCTTTCCCGGGCAAAAGCGACATGCCTTTCAAACACAAGCACCGAAAGTATCGCGAAGCGATTGCTGTTTTTGCCTGCGCAAGCCCGCCCAGTGAAATGCGGAGCCTATTTCTCCGGGGTCGCGGAGGCAAAAGGTCCGTGTTCGTCTGTGTGTGTCGAGCGAACAAAGTGAGCGGGCGGTTGATAACAAATTGGCCAAAACCGACCCCTGTCGGGAGCACCATGATAATTCTTGCAAATATTTTTCATCATGATAAATGGTTAGGTACATCCCCCGGATTTTAAAATAAATTTACACGAACCAGACACCCTTTATTGAGGCTGGCATGGCGTGAAAATAAAAACCCCGTTTCTTTTCAGAAAAG
>CAZHAH010000101.1:0-20253 GCA_964530095.1 uncultured Desulfobacteraceae bacterium
ATGTGCTGGCTTAAAAAGGCCAGATTGTCTTTCGTTAGGCAGATGGTGTTTTTTAATTCGGCGCCGCAAGCCAGGATCGCCGGCAATTGGTGATGCAGGAAAATCGGTACCGGAACATAACCCCGCGAACGGCGCACAAAGCGTGTTTGACCGGCCGATTTTCTAATGATGGAATCATCGCTACGCAGATAAATGTCACGATTGTGAATTAAAAAATAATCGGCAATGTCACCCAACCGCTCAAAGGCATCTTCATTATCAATGCATATCGGTTCTTCACTGATATTTCCGCTGGTCATGACCAGGGCTGTGAATCCATGACTCAACAACAGATAATGTAAGGGCGTGTAGGGAAGCATGACACCAAAATATTGATTGCGAGGCGCTACCGAAGATGCGATCGGGTTGGGTTTCTTTTTTCTCAGCAATACAATCGGCCGCCGAAAGGATGTGAGCAGGTCTTCTTCGGGTTTGCTGGAATCGGCGTAGGCGTGAACCGTGTCCAGGTCATACGACATCACGGCAAATGGTTTTTCTTCCCGGTGTTTGTGCTGCCGGAGGGCTTGAACCGCTTTTTCATTTTCAGCATCGACCGCCAGGTGGAACCCACCCAGCCCTTTTAAGGCGACGACATGCCCCTTTTTGAGCAAATCGGCCGTTAGGGCAATCGGATCGGGCGTTTGAACCCGCTTATGTTGACGATCGCAAAGGTCCACCCGGGGGCCGCATGCGGCGCAGGCATTGGGCTGGGCATGAAAACGACGATCGCCCGGATCATCATACTCCGCCTGGCATTGGGGACACATTTCAAAATGTTTCATGGAAGTCTGGGGCCGATCATAGGGGATATCGTCAATAATCGTATAGCGGGGACCGCAGTTGGTACAGTTGATGAACGGATAAGCGAAGCGGCGATCCTTCAAATCAAATAATTCCCGTCGGCAGTCTTCACAAATCGAAACATCCGGTGAGATCAAGGTCGACATCTTTGCGGCCGGGCGGCTTTTTACGATACGAAAATTGGCATAATTGCGGAGGGCTTCTTCTTTTTGAGAAAGATCCGTAATCTGCGCCAGGGGAGGGCTTTGGACGGTAAGATCGTCAATAAAGGTTTCGATGCGTTTTGATGGGCCTTCGACATGAATGGTAACGCCGGTGGTGGTGTTGGCGACATGGCCATTGAGTTTATGCCGGTTGGCAAGTTGATAGACAAACGGCCGAAAACCGACGCCTTGCACCACACCATTAACTAAAAGCGTTCGGGCGACAGGGTCTTCATCTTTCAATCGGTATCGGTCTCCGCCTGACGATCTACGAACTCGGCGGCCTCCTTTAACAGTCGCAGCGTTTCCATGGCGGCCGATTCGTCGATTTTCTTTATCGCAAACCCGGCATGAATGATCACATAATCACCCACCCGGGCATCCTCAAGCAAGAGCAGACTGGCTTCTCTTTTAACGCCGTCAACGTCCACCATGGCCATATCATTCTTAATTCCGGTAATCTTAGAGGGTATGGCTAAACACATAATTTTGCCTAATTTCTTTTCTAAACGATGGGATTTATAAAATGACCAAGTCCCGAAGGGTTTCGCCTATCAAAGATAGACCCGAGGGGCAATACATAATTTTTGACAAAAAATTTTAATCGTCAAGCGTCACCCGATGTATCTATTCGGAAATGATGGGAAATGTGTGCATGATCGTCGTACCAATCCCTTCTTTGCTATAAATATCGGTATCACCCTGGTAGTCTTTTACGATGCCATAGGTAATATAAAGCCCGAGCCCCATCCCTTTGCCCACTTCCTTGGTGGTATAAAAAGGCTCAAAGATCTTATTGAGGCTGTCTTTGGGGATGCCGATGCCGGTATCGGAGACCGCGACCGCCACCTTGTCGGATTCCAGAAAGGTTCGAATGGTGATCGTCCGGTCAAATGCCGCATAAACAGCGCTTTCCTTTTGAATGATAGCGTCGCGGGCATTGGATATCAAATTAAAAAACACCTGCTCCAGGCGATTGCTCTGGGCTAGGATGGATGGCAGGTTTTCGTCCAGCGCCAACTTTACATCGATATTCTGAAGTTTCAGCTGATGGCCGACGATTCCTAAAACGCCGCGAATGGGCGTGTTAATGTTGACCTTTTCTTCGGTTGGATCGGGTTTGCGGCCAAACTCCCTCAGACGGTTGATGATTTTTGTCGCCCGATCGACCTGGTCGCTAACCTCGCCGGCGACCTGCCGCAAATCCTTTTCAGGTATCTCCTTGCCTTTTTCGATCATTACCTTAAGGAATTCATTTCCCATTTTGATGGCATTCAACGGCTGATTCAATTCGTGAGCGATACCGGCCGACATTTCACCCAAAGTGGTCATTTTGTTGGCTTGAATCAATTGGGCATCTTTCTCAACCATTTCGGTGATATCGGTAATCGCCAGAATAATGGCCGATCGTTCCCTGTAGCGGGTGGGGCAGGCCGTGATTCTGACAAAAATCGGTTTTTTATCCTTATTATAGTGGCGAACTTTGTGGCTGATAATGCAGGCTTCGGTGATTTGGTCGAGCAGCAAGCGCTTGGATCCGGAATCGCCGGAATCGAATTTGCCGAAATCCGTAAATGGTCTCCCGATCATTTCTGCTTTGGAATAGCCGTAGGTTTCTTCGGCACTGGGATTGGCATCCCGAATTTCAAAGGTGCGCCGGTCGAGCACGAAAATCGGATTCGGCCCGCTGTTAAAAAGGGAGCGGTATTTTTCTTCGGACTCGTGCAATGCCTTTTCGGCCAGCTTGCGCTCGGTGATATCGAGAAATGATCCGGTAATATGATCAACTTCCCCGTTTTCACCATAAATGATTTGGCCCCGTTCTTCGATCCAGACCATATTCCCGCGCTTTGATCTCAAGCGAAAGTCCCGGATGTAGGCGTGGTCGGTTTTTAGCGCCTGAACGAATACGTGCTTGGCGTATTCCCGATCTTCTTCGAAAATCAGATCGAATAACCTTACTTTGCGGGATAAAAAATCTTCCTTGCGGTATCCGGACAATTTTTCGATTTTATCGTCAAAAAAATCGATCGCACCGTCAAGATATCCCCGGTAGACGATACTGGGGAGATTGCGTATCAATAAGCGATAGTTTTGGGTGCTTTCATGAAGCGCTGGTATGGGTGGCTTTTTGTTGGAAATATCCAAAATTTCAGATGCTTGACGGGAAATATGCGGTTTTTTCTTATTTGCTGTCATAATGCATTGAGACGTTAGGAAACCCGAATCTTTTTAAATCCAGTGATTACCGTCGTGGCGCGAGATCGATGGGGAGCATCATTTGCGGCGTTTGATTCTTGCTTCAGCTTGTTTTAAAGCGTCCTCAAGCGCTTCGCGCTGGATCGGTTTGGTGATAAAACCGCAAGCGTTTAGGACAATGGCATCCTGGGCCAGATCGGTGTCCCCATGACCTGTGATCAGGATGATTTCTGCTTCCGGGTCGATCGCCTTAATCTGTTTAAGCACCTCAAATCCGTCAATGCCCGGCATTTTGATATCGCTAATCACGATGGGGGGTTGCTCTTTTCGGAACAACTCGATTCCATCCGGCCCGTTTTCGGCGGTTAGGACCGTATAATCATAGGCGCCTAAGAGGAGCCTGAACATGGACAGGGCCGGTTTCTCATCATCGATGACCAGGATCTTTGTCACAGCCTTTCACTTTCTCTTAACTTCGATTCCCTTCTTACGTCTATAATAAGTATCAATACTAAAAATCCAAGTAAGTTTCTGAAATCGTTTCTTCAGGTTATCACAATTAAGCCACTTGTAAACCGTTTCATCGGTTAACGGGAAACCTGAGCGTGAAGGTGCTCCCCTTTCCCTGATGGCTCCTAACATGGATTCGGCCGCCATAGTCCTTGACGATTTGGCGGCAAATGGAAAGCCCCAGGCCTTTGCCTTTTCCGGATGCTTTGGAAGTAAAGAAGGGTTCCATAATCCTTTCTTTCAAAAGGGGCGCGATACCGATGCCGGAATCGGTAACCGAAACCGAGACGCGATTCGGTTCATGGGCGCTGCGGATGAGAATCAGGCGCGGAAAAGGCGCATCCCTTCCTGTTTCCACGGCATTGATGGCGTCCCAGGCGTTGGTGATCAAATTGTAGATGACTTGTTCAAAACGGTTGGGGTGACCCAGAATCAGCGGAAGGGTTTCATCCAGTTCAAGCGTCAATTCGATATTATCCAGATTCAGTTGATGGTCTACAACGGCCACGATATTTCTGATGTGGTCGTTGATATTGATCTTTTTTAAGACAGGATCAGGTTGTGTGTCGATCGCTTTGAGACGGTTCATCATTTCCGAGATCCGATCCACCTGTCCACTGATTTCATGGGCCACTTGCGACAATTGATCGGGGTGGATCGGTTTTTCGCGCTGGATCATCATTTTTATAAATTCGCTTCCCATTTTTATGGCGTTGAGGGGTTGGTTCATTTCGTGCACCGTTCCGGCCGGTATACCGCCCACAGAAGGCATCAGCTTGAGCAGATCCCAGGCCGTCACCAATTCCACATGCAGCATCAGGGAGGGGAGAAGGATTAGATCCCCTACAAAGGCGGCCAACAAGGTAATGACCATCAGGAATCCGAAGACCGCAGTAGGTTCAAACTGCGAAAAGAGCAATATGGAAAAACCGAGGGTGATGCACAGCGTCGTGAAAATAATCGGTTTCCCGACCCCCAGCACGGTATCCCGAAGCGCACGGTCCTTGTCCAGATCTTTTTTAAATTCACGGTTGTATCTAACGAGGTAGTGAATCGTGTCATCAACCGCCAGCCCAATGGCGATACTGGCGATCAGACTGGTGGCCAAAGACAGATCGATTCCCAGCCAGCCCATGAGGCCGAAAGTGATGATGATCGGAAAGCAATTGGGGATAAGGGCGATAAAGCCGACTTTGGCGGACAGAAATAAAAAGACCATGAGGCCGAAAATGAGCCCGATCGTTATAGCAAAGCTCTTGGTTTGACCGCGTACCAGCAGATCACTGCTGGCCGCCACCGCGATCCCAAAACCGGTCACGGCCCAGTTATAACGATCCGAAAAAGATCGGGACGCCTGGGCAAGGATTTTTGCTTTGGTGCGCCGAAATTCCCGCGAACTGGAAAGATGGGTTAAAAGGAGGATATTCGCTTTTGAGAACTCAGGGTTCATGAAACGTAAAAGCAGGTCGTCGCCCAGCATGGTTTTGTAATTGTTGATCAGCATTCTGGCTTCGAAGTTTTCCTGGGGGAGGGCATAATAGGTGGGGTCGTATTGATTCAGGGCATAATTGACAAGCTTCATGTAATCGGCAAACGATACCGTTTTGTCGACGCCTGGCAAGGTTTCCAGAAACTTTTGAAAACGGGCCACCGCGGCAATGTGCTCAGGACTTTCAAATGTATCCGTCTCCTGACCTTCCATCACCACATGGATGGGGAAACTTCCCGAAAGGTCCCGGTGTATATCATGAAAATGACGGCTTACGGTGGTGTCAGCTTTAAAAAATCCGACCGGATTGGTTTCAACCCGCAAATAGAAAAGGCCGGCGGCGCAAAAGAGGGTGATGACAGCGATGATGAGAAGGGTGAGGCGTTGATATTTAAGGTCGATATAAATGATTTTGTTTAGAAATCGATTCAGGAGGCCGGCTTCCTTAAAAGGCGTCGCTCCTCGATCGGGCAGCGGCACAAAAACAAGTACCGCCGGGAACAGGGTCAGCAAAATAAAGAGGAGGCTAAACATTCCAAAACAGGCGAAAAGCGCAAATTCGTGAATGGCCCCAATCCGGTTGATCAAAAGCGATCCCAAACCGATACTGGTGGTAAAAACGGCCAGAACAGTCGCCAGAGCCGTGTTGCCGAAGGTGGATATGACCGCCTGGGTGGGTGAATCCGCATACGGTGCATGGGACACATATTCACACATCATATGCAGACAATAGGCGGTTCCCACGGCGATGAGAAAAACCGGAACGATCAGCGTCAGCATGGAAATGGGAATTTGCACAAACGCCATGAGGCCAAAGGTCCAGATAAGTGTCAGCGTCACGCAGATAAGCGGGATAAAGAGATATTTAAGATTTCGAAAGATAATAAAGAGAATCAGGGTAATCACGAGTAAAGTGAGCGGCGTAAGCCGCAAAAAATCCGTTTGTGTGGTGCGCACCAGGGCGCGGGAAACCAGAGGCATACCGATCTGATAGAGCGAAAGCGCTTTGCCGGCGCTGCCAAATAGGCGCTCGATGGATTGGATCACATATTCTTTATCGGCATCGGTGGCCAGAACCAGGGTCAGAACCGTCGCACGGTGATCGGCGGAAAGGAGATTTTTATGGAAAAGCCTAACCGGGGCCACCAATTTTTGGAACGCTTCCAGGCGCCATTTTTTACCGGCTTCCACGTCGGATTTGATTGAGGGGAGGCTGATAACGCGTCTGATTCCGGTTATTTGGGCAGCCGAACTTGACAGCTGTTCGATTTTTTTGAAGGTCAGCGGATCAAAAATATTTTGGGCCCGGACGACGATGCGGATGATCTCATCGGATCCGAAAATAGACTTGAACTCCTGGTATCGCTTTGTTTCCGGGAGATCTTCGATTATGAGGTCGTAGATCGACGTGCGAAAAGAGAGATTGGGAAGATGCCAAAGAAAAAAAAGGGTGACGGCTCCCACCAATAGAATCGTCAACAAAGGTCTTGTGAGTATCCATTGGAGGGTCGCTTGTGGGAACGTTCGTCTGATCAATGGAAGGATTCCTTCGGTGCGCGGCAGGAGGGAAAACCCTCAAATGCGATCGCTAATTTTACGATAAGTGCCGCCCACACTTTTAAGCTCGGCTAAAACCCGATCGATCATGGGATCCACTTGGGTTTGAATCGCAGGCGTCAGTTCAATGCCGAGGGTCTCGATATTTTCCGGTTCAACACCGAGAATGACGGTTTCCGGGACCTTATCGAGGGCCTGGCACAGTGTCAGCGTTTCCAGAAGATCCACCTGGTGCAGCGAATTCTTGGCCCGGACGCGCTCCGGAATCGCCTTGCCTTCCAGTCGATAGAGGGTCCCCGGTTTACCTTGGTTGCGGATCGCATCAACCACGATCAGCCGGTCGGCCTCGGATATAACCCCGAGCAGATTCAAGCCCAAAACACCCCCGTCCACAACAGAGACATTATCGGCGAAATCGAAACGTTCTTGAAGTTTTTCGATGACGCGGATGCCAAAGCCTTCATCGGTGAAAAGGAGGTTGCCAACCCCCAGAATCAGAATGTGTTCTGAGTTCATAAAAAAATCATATTTTTAAGGATTAGGGTTAAGTTTCTGCCATCTTATGTAACACCGATTCGGGCCTGACGCAAGCCGTGCGGCGCGTAGCCCACGCTGACGTCAACGTTAGCTGTTGTTGATTAAGATAACGGAAATTCCAAATAACAAATCTCAAATACCAAACAAATCCCAATGATCAAAATCTCAAATACTAAACGCGTATATGATTTTGAAGAAAGAACATTTCATTTGGTCGTTGTCCCTAACCCTGAACGTTGAACCGAGAACCTGTGAACGGTTTCTGAGACGCTTGATGGCAGATGGATTCAGGGGAGAATAAATTAAAAAAATCGTCAGTCAACATGCCGGAAAAAATGATCGCAGAGGGGGACCAACCCTTCAACTTCATTGTAGAAGTTGAAGGGTTGGCATTATCATCGCTAAAGCGCTTTGATCTTGTAGACCTGATTTGAATCGGGGTCGATTACATGCACGGCGCATGCGATACAGGGATCAAAAGAATGAACGGTTCTGAGGATTTCAAGGGGTCTTTTCGGATCGGCGATGGGGGTGCCGATGAGGGCCTCTTCCACCGGTCCGCGTTTCCCCTGTGAGCAGCGGGGCCCCAGGTTCCAGGTTGAAGGCACCACATACTGATAATTTTTGATCTTTTTATCTTGGATCCGAATCCAGTGGCCCAGCGATCCCCTGGGAACATCATTGAGTCCAACCCCCATCGATTCGCCGGAGGGCCAATCCCAGCTTTGATAGGTTTGGGTATCACCGCCTTTGAGGTTGCCCACCAATTCCATAATCCACCTTTCCATGGCTTGACCGATGGCGACGGTTTCGATACCGCGGGCGGCCGTCCGCCCCAGGGTAGAGAATAAGGCCGGTACGGGTATGCTGAGCTTTTGCAGCACACTGTCGACGAGCGACTTGATCTCCTTTTTCCCGGCGCCATAGGCCACCAGGACCCGTGCAAGGGGACCGACTTCACAGGGATCACCTTCATAACGCGGTGCTTTGAGCCACGAGTATTTTCCGCCGCCCGGACGGTACTCGGGATCCTTTTGGAGGGGTTTGGTTTCGCCTTCGTAAGGATGTTTGTCGCCATTGCCTTCATACCAGGAGCGGGCGATATGTTCCGTAACGTCGGCCTGTTTGGCCATTTTCATACCCCCTAGGTTGCGGTTCAGGATGACGCCCCGGGGCATAAAGAGACTGCCGGGCTCCTCATCCGTTTCAGGAAAGTCGCCCCAGGCATGGAAATTGCTGGTGCCGCCGATGGCGCCCCAATCTTTGTAAAAAGAGGCCACCGCCAGCAAGTCCGGAATGTAAACCCCTTCGATAAACTTTTGCGCCTCGCGGGTGATGTACAAAAATTCGGCGATACGATCCGCCGTCAGATCTTTGACCGAGGTGACGCCACCGGTCGCCAAGAATTGCGGATGGGGATTTTTACCGCCGAAGATCGCATGCAGACGGGCGGTGCGGGCCTGGATGCGAAGGGCTTCGATATAGTGTGAGGCGGCCATTAAATTGGCCTCAGGCGGCAGTTTATAGGCCGGATGTCCCCAATAGGCATTGCTAAAAGGACCCAGCTGCCCGCTTTCCACAAATGTTTTCAACCGCTGCTGGACATTTTTAAAATAAGTGGCTCCCCCCCAGGGTGCATTGGTCGCATTTTCCGACAGGGTGGCGGTTTTTTTAGGATCCGCGCTCAGTGCGCTGACAATGTCGACCCAGTCCAGTGCATGCAGGTGGTAGAAATGAACCATATGATCGTGCTGATATTGAGCCCCATGCATAATGTTGCGAATCAGACGCGCATTCTTGGGGATTTTAACGCCAACGGCATTTTCGACTGCCCTCACCGAGGACAGAGAATGAATTAACGTTCAGACCCCGCAGGAACGGGCCACGAAGTGCTGGGCATCCCGGGGATCTCGGCCCTGCAGAATCATTTCGATCCCCCGGAACATCTGCCCGGAACTCCAGGCGTTTTTAACCTTACCTCCCTCTATTTCCACTTCGATTCGAAGGTGTCCTTCGATTCTCGTAATCGGATCAATTGTAATTCTTTTTCCCATATGATTTCCTCCTTTTTTCTGAAAAAGGATTTTTAACCCTCAGATTGATTACATTTCTTCATAAAACGGCGTCATCTTGTCCCAGAAATCCGGCTCCGAACACCCGATGCAGGGATGGCCTGCTTCCACCGGCCAGCTGGTTCCGTTATTGAATTTGGCAATCGGACAATTGTTGTATGTTTCCGGACCGCGGCAACCCAATTTGTAAAGGCAATATCCCAGGGCCGCCTCTTCGGATCCAAATTCGGTCACAAATTCGTCATTTTCGAAGTGACTTCTGCGGGGGCACTGGTCGTGGATGGTTTTACCGTAGGCAAAGATGGGTCGGCCCAGATCGTCCAGGGCGGGCAGTTTTCCAAGGAGGAGATAATTGACAACTGTTCCGATAAAATTGACCGGGTTGGGAGGACATCCCGATATGTTGAGGGTCTTGATCCCCAGCGCGTCGCCCACGCCTTTGTAGCCTCCGGGATTCGGTTGCGCGGCCTGAATACCGCCGAATGAGGCACAGGCGCCAATGGCGATGGTGGCGGCCGCCTTGGGGACCACGTCTTTGGCGACATCCAGAAAGGTTCGGCCGCCAATTTTCCCATAGGCACCGTTAAATTTTGTGGCAACGGCGCCTTCAACCACGCAGATGAACTTGCCTTCATATTTTTTGACTGCGGAATGAAGTTGATCCTCGGCCTGTTGTCCGGCGGCTGCCATAATGGTTTCATGGTACTCCAGGGAGAGAATCTCGAGCACCAAATCGTCCGGGTAAGGATACTGGGTTCGCAAGGTCGCTTCCGAACAACCGGTGCATTCTCCAAAGTGCAGCCAAACCACGGGCGGTCTCTGTTTGGGGGCCGCAAATACCTCCGCCACCTTGGGGACAAATGATGACGAAAGTCCCATGGTCGCCGTGAGGAATGTACAGAACTTCATGAAGTCCCGGCGTGAGACCCCTTTTTGCTCAATCCTCTTGTAAAACGCTTTTTCCTTTTCCATTGGCACCTCCTGCGTTGGTTAGGGATGAATGATTAGAACAAACCAGTTTTATGGTTGTGCAAAGATGCTGATTAATCACTCCAAGTACTTCTTTTTAGGTACGTAAAGTGTTAGCGTATGCGCAAAAGTAAAGCGTTTAATTTGTAGGGTAGGAGATGCCTGCGTTTCAGTGCCACAAAATAGTATTCATTGCCATATGAAGAATATTTTGGGCTGGATGCAACAACAGACAATTACTGGAATTTTTTAGAGCACTCCTCATATGAAGTCAAGGAAAAAGTTTTAATTTTATGCCCGACGCCATGCGGTGCTGGTCACAGGGGTGTGATGTAATCCGCGCTAACCGTTTTCGCCACCGTTGATGGGCTTAGCGATTTATTTTCTCGAGCTCCCTGACGTAGACTTCCAGGTGGGGTCGTTAAGCGATTTTAAATGAACAGATATATGGGGCTTTCAAATCCCTTTGCCTGGGCTTGCATATCGAGATGCAGCGTGGAAACCTGCTCCAAGGGTGGATAAATAATCCGTTCGGTTTTACGCGTATCAACCGTCTTAATATATTTCTGACATTGGTCACAGAGATCAACGCGGTATTCCGGCTCCTCCTCAGTGTAAAAATAGCTCAATGTTTCACTTTTTTTCGTATTACAAAATGGGCAATAGATTCGTACAGCCGTCCAGTGATGCCAACAGAAACTGCAAAATAAAGACCGCTTACCCTCATCTTCCAGGAGCGACAAACCGGGGAGATTTCCGCAAATGGGGCAATATCCCTGATCCCAGATCGCATCTGAATCCAAGTATGTCGAAAGCTGTTCGGCACAGAAGATTAGCGACGGTTGAACGCTGATGTAGCTGACAAAGGCCAGAATGGCTTTATCGATATGAAGGGATTTGGAAAGGCTGACAAAAAAATCGTCTTTCCCCTCAAGAAGATTTAAGAAAAGGGTCTCGACATCGAGTTCCTTTTTGTCGATCGCCCTGAGGATGATTTTCGTCGAAGCGGAAATATCTTCATTGGCTGTTTGAGAGATCTCACAGATTTGCTTAAAAAGCGTTTCGGAAGCATCCGTGTCGATGATAAACTCATTGAGACTAATAAGCGGAAATTTTTCTTTAGCCTTGACGGCAAGGATATCTTCGGAAAGAATGAGTGGTTCTATGTTTAACCGCTTTTTGGAATTCTGCTGGGCCATAAAAACCTGTTCATAGAAATCAAGCATCGGCGTATAGGCAGGTCTTTGTTTTTTAAGTGCACGGGTGGCGGTTTGAATCTGTTGTGTCGTTAAGGCTAAGGTTATCATGGGGACTCTCCTGGGAAATCCAATTCTCGATGATTATAGTGAAAAAGGGGAGCAGACACAGGTCTAGCTCCCCTTTCTCTGTATATCACCCGGCTTTGTTAAGCCAGCCGTGAAACCACTCCTGTAATCGGGCGCATCATTCGTTTCAAAGCCATGGCCCGGTTAATATCAAAGGCTGAGTTGGATGCGACGGCAAACTCATGGTAAAACTTCGGATCGTACTCCACAAGGTAAATGACGCGAACATCAACCATATCGAGGAGCGCTGCCTGGGGGTTTTTTGGCTTAACCTCCTTGAGGCGCTGAACGGCAAGGTCCGACATATCCTTTCGATCCCCAAAGTTCATGGCACCGGTAGGACACGTTTTGACACAGGCCGGCTCTAAACCGTTCTGAACCCGATCCAGGCACATGTCACACTTGGCCAGTGTCCCATCGGCTGCTTTGCGCGGAATGTTGTAAGGACATGCCTCGACGATTTCATCGGCATCGAGCCCTTTGGTATGGGACGTGTAAATCACCGCTCCCGAGGCCGCATCTGTAAAAATTGCACTGGCGTCCTTGGCCGTATCCTGGCAGGGTGCAACCATGCAATGACGGCATTGGTCCGGGAAGAACAGCCATTTGGTCTTTCCGTCTATTATTGCTTCATTCATCCGCACCAGCTTATAGGTGTTGAAGGAGAGATCTTCAGGATTCTGGTAACTGCCCCTGTTTTGGGTTTCCTCCGCCGGAAGATCGTGCCACTGCTTACAGGCAACCTGACAACCCCGACAAGCCGTGCAAACCGTCGTATCGACAAAAAAGGATTTATGCATAAAGACCACCTCCTTCGGTTATATTTTTTGGACGTTGCACATAAAAGCCTTGGTTTCGGGGATGCGGGTATTGGCATCACCGGCTGAAGGCGTGAGCAGATTGGCACTATCTTCCCGACCGGTTTGCGGCCAGCGCCAGCCAAAGTTCCACGGAAAACCAACCTGATGCACGGTTGTTCCGGCGATTTTCAGGGGTTTGATCCGTTTGGTGACGATTGCCGTACATTCCAGCTTACCCCTTGCCGATGTGCCCAAAACCCGCTCACCGTTTTTAATCCCCTTGAGCTTGGCCAGCTCTTCGCTCAGTTCGACAAATACCTGCGGTTGGAGTTCGAGAAGCCAGGGCTGGGTGCGTGTCATCAGACCGGTCTGCCAGTGCTCGGAGACGCGATAGGTCGTCCCTACGAACGGATATTTTGGATCGCATGTTTTATAGGCATCGGCCTTCGTCTCATAAATCGCCGCCACGGGGTTGACCCGTTGTGGATTCATGATGTTTTCGGGAATGGGGCACTCAAGCGGCTCGTAGTGCTCGGGGAAGGGACCTTCGGCCCGCCCGGGTCCGTAGATCTGGCCATGGCCGTGTTTGCGCATAATAAACGGATGTTTGGTATCTTTGCGCATGGTGCCGTCCGGATTCTGCATGGGATACCATCCACCGTCGGGCACATCGCCGATCCATTTTTTGGAAACGTATTTGCCGTTTTCGACATTTCCGACAAACTTGACCACCCAATGCTCTATGTCCCAGGGTTGTCCCTTGGGGTCAACCGAAGCGCGGTTGTAAATAATGCGGCGGTTGACGGGCCAGCACCAGGAAAACTGCGGATAGAGCCCGATGTTATTAGGGGCGTCTTTTTGGCTTCGGCGGGCGGCCATATTCCCTTTCTCGGTATAGCTGTTACAGTAGAGCCAGTTGCCGGATGAGGTCGACCCGTCTGCCTTCAGTTTGCCAAAAGATGCGACCAATTTGCCCTTGTTGGGGCCTGAGAGATAGTAGCCGTTGATCTCTTTGGCCACCTTGTGGGAGTCATACATAGCGTCGGTCATGTAATCCCACTTGAGATTTTGGATCGGTTCGGGAAATTTACCACTATTGGCATAGGCCTCTTGAAGCTTAAAACCGAGCTCCATGATGATATCGCCGTCTGCGCGGCTGTTTCCAAGGGGTTTAGGCCCCTGGTAGCGCCACTGCGACCAACGACCGCTATTGGTGATACTGCCTTCTTTTTCGACCGAAGCTGCGGCCGGCAGCATAAAGACCTCGGTCTTGATCAATGACGGATTCTCCCCCGGGCCTTTCCAAAAAGATCCGGTTTCGTTGTCAAACAAATTGACATTGACCATCCAATCCAGATTTTTTAAGGATTCGCGAACTTTTCCGGCATTTGATCCACTGCAGGTCGGATTCTGACCCCAGGCAAAAAAGCCTTTGATTGTTCCTTTATACATGGCGTCAAACAGATCGAGCCAGGAGTAATGCACCCCGTCATCCACCTTGGGCAGCCAGTCATAACCGAAATCATTGGCTTTGGTACCCGCTTGGCCGAAAAAGGATTTCAGCATACTGACCGAGTACTTGGGATAATTCTGCCACCAGTTGGCGGACAGGGGATCATTGCTTTTGGGCGTCCATTTTTTATTATACGCCCCCAGGGAATGATTTGAAGCCCGCGGTGTTTTAAGATAGCCGGGCCAGATATGCCACAAGAGGCAATGGTCCGTAGATCCCTGAACATTCGATTCACCCCGCAGAGCATTGACACCACCGCCGGCCACACCCATATTGCCGAGCAGCAACTGGATCATGGCCATGGTCCGAATGTTCTGCGTCCCCACAGTATGCTGGGTCCAGCCCATGGCATACATGATGGTACCGGCTTTCCCTCTGGCCCCGGTAGCCGCATAGGTCTTGTAAATCAGCTCCAGATCGGCGCCCGATATTCCCGTGATTTGGGAAACTTTGTCGAAGTCGTAGCGGACATAATGTTTCTTTAAGAGCTGAAAAACGGACCGTTCGTGCTGTAAGGTTCGATCCAGTTTGGGAACGCCCTTGGCGTCCATCTCAAAGGCCCACTTCTTTTTGTTGTATTTCTTCTTATTCGCATCGAAGCCCGCAAAGAGTCCGTTTTCGAAGTTAAACGCTTTACCGACGATAAACGGAGCGTTGGTATAGGCGGCGACATATTCATGATTGTAGAGATCGTTATCAAGAATATATTTGATCATGCCCCCCAGAAAAGCAATGTCGGTACCCGAGCGGATTTGGGCAAAGATGTCCGCTTTGGACGACGTTCTAGTAAAGCGGGGATCGACACTGATGAGCTTGGCCCCTCTTTTTTGGGCCGCGGTCACATATTTAAAAGAAATGGGATGGTTTTCGGCAGCATTGCTGCCGGTGATGATAATGCAATCACTGTTTTTGATATCGATCCAGTGATTGGTCATAGCGCCGCGTCCGAACGACTCTGCCAGAGCCGCAACCGTTGCGCTATGTCAGATACGCGCCTGATGTTCGATATAGACAAGCCCGGCGGCACGCATTAATGCTTGATAAATCCAGCATTCCTCGTTGTCCAAAGCCGCGCTTCCAACCGAGGCAATGGCCGTGGTGCGGTTTACCACTTGCCCTTTGTCGTTTTTGTGATCAAAATGGGCATCCCGGGTTGCTTTGACCCTTTTAGCGATTTCACTCAGCGCCCAATCCCATGAAACCTGCTTCCATTCCTTGGAGTAGGGGGCCCGATACATGGGCTCCAGCAGTCGGTTTTCGTTTTCAACCAGCTGCCGCAGTGAAGCGCCCTTTGAACAAAGTGATCCTCGGTTGATCACATGATCCGGGTCGCCTTCGATGTTGATGACACGGCCGTCACCTTGCTTGCTGGTATGCACAATGGCGCCACACCCAACCGCGCAATAACAGCAGATGGTTGTGGTTTCCTTGGCATATTGGGTCTTAAGCATTTGGGCATGGGATTTGACCGGCGAAAGATCAAAACCCAGACCGCTGACAGCAAGACCTGCGGCCGTGGCACCTGAGATTTGGATGAATTCACGTCGTGTCACATTCATAAAACCTCCCTCCTTTCAGGTTGCGGGTTAATAACAATATGAACAAATCAGCCACCAATGGCAGACATTTGGCCTGAAACCCTGGAGTACTGATTGGAAGCAAGATTGTGTTTTAAAGGTTTGTGACTTACGGCGTCGCGCAATCGTTCAGAAATATCCTGATCCGAACCACCAGACCGAAGCGGTTTTTTAAGATCAAATTGGTCTTCCGACAAAAGACAGGTTCGAAGTCGCCCATCGGCGGTTAATCTTAAGCGGTTGCAGGTGCTGCAAAAGTGGTGCGAAATGGGACGTATAAATCCGATTTCGCCCACGGCCGAGTCAAATTTAAATCGTTCCGCCGGACCTTCCTGCGCTTCTTTCAGGACCGGAATAAGGGGACCCAGCTTTTGGACCCGTTTTTTGATCTGCGGCACCAGCAGGTTCTGTCCCATGGCAAACCGAGTTCGGCCGATGGGCATATATTCAATGAATCTGACGTGATAGGGATTGGTCAAAGACAATTTGGCAAAATCAAGCAGCTCGTCATCATTGATACCTTTTAAAACAACCATATTCAACTTTATCGGCCCAAAGCCGGCCTTTCGCGCCAGCGCTATTCCTTCCCAGACTTGGGGAAAACCATCTTGGCCGGTTATTTTTTGAAATTTCTGGCGGCTCAAAGAGTCGAGGCTGATATTTAGGCGTTTGACGCCGGCCGATTTTATCTTTTCAATGTGATCTTTAAGAAGGATGCCGTTGGTTGTTAGGGAAACATCCCGCAGCCCTTTTAGTTGTGTCAGCTGATTTAAAAATGCGTATACGCCCTTGCGGACAAGTGGCTCTCCGCCGGTGATTCGGACTTTGGTGATTCCGAGTCCGATACCGATATTCACCAGCCGAATTATTTCTTCATAGGTCAATATTTCTTCATGCGGGAGTTTGGGCAGACAGGCATCCGGGGCACAATATACACATCCAAGGTTGCAGCGGTCGGTGATCGATAACCGCAGATAATTGAGATGACGGTTGAATTTGTCGATCAGCTTTGATTGATTCAGCTGGATGACACTTTTATCTTCGGCGCACCTTTCCATTCGGTGATATCCGTGCTTAGTGTGGTGCTATATATTGTGAGTGCGAGGGGTGAGTTAGAAACAAAGGTCTTTAGTTAAATCAGCTTGTTAAAAAAGTCAATACATTATTTTTTATCTACGCCCACATAGGGTGCAAGCTAGCTCTTGTGGCTGGTGGTGCGGGTGTGATACAGGAAAAGACCCGGATTTGAGGCTGGGATTTCCTTTTTGAAGAAAAAAATTTGATTTGTGAGCGCTTGTGACGAATGACACTTGAATTGAACCGGATTACATTCAAATTTCCAACTGCTGAGAGGAATGTTTTTGAAGATTTGTCGCTTATATTATCCGAACCCGGTTTTCATGCTCTTTTCGGTCCTTCGGGGGTGGGTAAAACGACTTTGGCGCGAATCCTTACCGGCGATGTTGAGGCTGATTCGGGCGAGGCCCGGACGGCCCAAATATCAACCCTGCTTTACTCCTACAACCTGGAAAGACTTCCGGGCTGGTCAAGCGTCGGAACGCATCTGGAGAAGATAATTCAGCCTGAGCAGAAACTAAAAAAGGATGAGATAATAAACGATTTCGGAGTCGCCAAATGCATGGCCTCAAGGTTTTCGCAACTTTCGCTGGGGCAGCAAAACCGGGTCAATCTGGCCCGTTACCTTCTCCAGGATTTTGAACTTTTAATAATGGATGAAAGCTTGGCGAATGTCGATGAACTGACACGCGGGCAAATCATTTTAAAAATTAAAAAGATGTTTCCACGGGCTTATTTTTTATACATTTCACACAACGTGATTGAAGTTTCAAAATTCTGCAGACACATATTCGTTCTTCGATCCTGTGGAAAGAGTCCCCAAATCATTAAAGTGAATGGTCAGGACTATCAAGGCGATAAAGACTTAATCCAGAAAGATCTTGATAAAACCATGCTGGAGATCATGAATGCTTCATAGGCGTATTTATCAGTTTTTTATTATTTATACGTTAGGATTGGTGCTTTTATTACTGATCAAATATGTCTTGAACCTCTCCGACTATGTCATCCCCGGCCTGAATGATATCTGGCGCACGTGTGCCGAAGTTTATCAACGGTATCTGCAGGATGTTATGGATACGCTTTCGGTGGCCGTCATCGGTCAAATTGTATCGATTTTATTGGCAGCGGCAGTGGGAATATCAGGCCGTCAAACGACATGGTTCGGCTCATTCACAAAAGTCGCCGCTTATAATGTTCAGGCGTACCCAATCGTGGCCATCGCACCGATCATATTTATTCTACTGGGAGATGGATTTTTGGCGCGGCTCTTGATTGCATCCATGATATGTTATTTCCCGCTTCTGCTGTCGGTTCTGGGTGTGATGTCCGAGCCGGTGCGGGACATCGAGCATTTTTACAGTGCCACCGGACGGATGCGATGGCAACTGGAAGTGAAAATCCGGGCCTTTGAAAATCTTAATAAGCTGACCACCGTCATTGCCGGAAGCGCAACATTGGCCATGGCGGGAACCATCGTGGCGGAATTCATTGCGGCCAATGCCGGTATCGGTTACAGCATACGCATTGCGCTATATCAGAGTGATCTGGCTAAAATATTGATCGCCCTTTTCATCATCGGTGTAACCCTGTCGATATATCAGGGAATTTTAGAACTGATGGGGCATCTGGTCAAAAAGGGTTGGGAAACCATTTAGGTAGGGAGGCAGAAATGGGACGATTGAATCCAAAAATCAATTTTATTGCAGCTGTGATAGTAGGTTTCATCCTCTGTTTAGGCGGGGCGGTTCCCGCATTGGGGGCCGAAAACGAGGTGCGCGTCACTTATCGCTTAAAGTGGCTGTTCAACATGAGTACCCTGGGAGATCTCTATGCCGATCGAAACCAAATGTTTGCCAAAAGAGGTCTGCGGGTTACCGTAAAGGCGGGGGGGCCGGAACGGGACGCCATCAAAGAATTAGAACTGGGCTATGCTCAATTCGGCGTCGCTTCTGCCGATCAGGTCATCCGGGCCCGTGCCAAAGGGGCTTCGGTGGTGGTTCTAGCGCAGCTGTTTCAAATTAACCCGTTGCAGTGGATTTATAGGGCAGACAAAATTAAGCTCGAGCGCTTGGCAGACCTTAAAGGCAAGACGTTGGGAATTACCTATGGGGGCAATGATGAGACGATCATGCGGACCCTGTTGGCAAAAGGAAACATTTCCGAAAGTGAGGTCAAACTCTTTAGTGTCCGTTATGACTATACACCCTTCTATCGCCACAAAGCGGATATTTGGCCGGTTTATCGCAACACCCAGGCTGTATTCATCGGAGAAAAGCTCCGTCAGGCTGGTGAGCCGGTCGCTTTTTTTAATCCAGCTCGCTTTGGCGTTAAGTTTGTGGCCAATTCGGTGGTTACCTCCGAACGGATGCGGGAAGAGCACCCGCAAACGGTCAGGAAATTTGTAGACGGCCTGCTCAGTGGCTGGCGCGAGGCGCTTGAACCGGCCCATGCACAAGAGGCGATTGTATGCTTGCGCCAATTTGACAAAGATACGGCACAGCACATATTGGAGGCACAGCTTAGAATCACCCGCGATTTGATAAAACCGGCGCCGGACACGAAAATCGGAACGATTGATGTCGCCGGATGGGAGATGACCGAGCAAATCATGCTCGATCAGAAACAGATTCAAAAACCGATCGGCATTAAGAAAGCCCTTAGGCCGCTACCAGGGCTTCTGAAAGAATAGCGGATTCGATTTAAGGTTTATCTAAAACCACCAGCTCGTGGTGCGTTTATTCGCCGTCGTTGTCGACAATAGTGGAATCGTCGTCTGCGATTTTGATGGCCGATTTGATCTTGTCGACGGCAAGATCGTCGGTTAGATTCTCATCGGCATCCTCGGTAAGGAGTTCATCGATTTCTTCGTCTTCGGGCTCGATATCCTCAACTGAAATCTTCTTTTCTGGTAGAGGGGCCACCAGATCCATATCATTAAAAAAAATTTCGGTCGATTGATCTCCCTTTTTTTTATATAAGGCTACCACCTCAACGGCAATTTTTTTGACGTAAGTGCTGATGGGATACATGTTGGGGGTTCTCAACGCCGCGATGAGCGCATCCTCCCCTTCTGAGATGGCAGATTTAATCGCATCGGCGGAGTAGGTTTCCTCGCAAAGCAGAGATAGCAGTTCCTTGTCCAGCTCGGCGAATTCACGGATGATCAATTCTTTCTTGGCTTCATTTTTGGCAATCAAGTATTGCTGTTTCATGGCTTAGTCCTTTAAAGACGTATTTTACCTGTTAGTTTTCATATCTAATTTCAAAACCTGCAATCAAAATCATAATAATCGAGGCATGTCAATAAACAAACGCATCGGAAAAATATTGACCCACTTAAGGGGGAATGATAATTTCAAATTCTAAGGGTTCACGAAGAAATAACTTTACATTTTCAGGTTTCGAGGCGCGCGCATGGTAAGACGCGAGGAGGGCGAATAGCAAGCTATTCAACCGACGAGCAACGCAACCATGCGTGATGGATCGGAGCATTAAAATGTGAAATTATTTTTGAGCGAGCCCTTAATCGGAGGGATGGCCGAGTGGTTGAAGGCGGCGGTCTTGAAAACCGTTGAACGAAAG
>CAZHAH010000102.1:0-20129 GCA_964530095.1 uncultured Desulfobacteraceae bacterium
ACCGATTTAAACGGATGTTTTGCGCTTGGAAACCCCATGGGGCCGGTCTATGCCGGTGAGCTGCAATGTAGGGGACTGGGTATGCAAGTTCATGCTTTCGATGACAACGGCAATCCCACGGTCGAACAAGAGGGTGAGCTGGTGTGTACGGCACCTTTTCCATCCATGCCGATCTATTTCTGGGATGATCCGGAGGGTAAGAAATACCACTCGGCTTACTTCGATGTATATCCTAATGTTTGGCGCCACGGTGACTATATCGTCGTGACCGAGCGGGGCGGCATCGTGATGTCCGGACGCTCGGATACGACCCTGAATCCGGGCGGGGTGCGAATCGGAACAGCCGAAATCTATCGCCAGGTGGAACAACTGGGGGAGATAGAAGACAGTGTTGTGGTAGGACAGAACTGGGAAAATGATGTGCGCGTGGTCCTGTTTGTCAAAATGGCCCAGGGTTTTGAACTCAGCGAAGAAATTAAGGCTAAAATCAAAACCACCATCCGGACCAATGCATCTCCCAGGCATGTCCCCGCAAAAATTATTCCGGTTCCGGATGTGCCCTATACCCTCAATATGAAAAAGGTGGAGCTGGCGGTTAAAAAGATCATTGAAGGCAAACCGGTTTTAAACAAAGATGCCTTGAGCAATCCGGAAGCGCTTGACCACTATGCCGATATCAAAGAATTACAGGAGAGTTGAACCATTAAAAATTGATCCAAAAAAACCGAAGGGCAGGGTCTTTTCAGGCCCTTTCTTTATTATATATCCACTGAAACCAATGTGAGGTCTTTCGGAGATTTGTTGGGGAGATACTACTCTGTTCAATGCACTTTTCGAGCGGCCAACCAGTCCTTTACGGCAAATCCGGTTCCAAAGGGCCAAGGGCGAAGTTTTTCCGGGCTTATCAGTTTCACATCTGCCAGCTCTTCTCCCAGGGTGATATCGCCTCGGGTTTTGACATGAAAAGCGAGGATAAGCTGGTTCATCTCAAAAAATGAATAATATCCCACAAAACCGGCAATGACCCCTTCCAACCCGAGTTCTTCCTTGACTTCCCGCACAATCGCTTTTTCCGGTGTTTCATCTTTTTCGAGAAAACCGGTGATGAGTCCGTACATTTTCTCTGGCCAGGCTTTGTTGCGGGCCAGCACAACCGAGCCATCCAACTCTACAATGGCGGCGATGACAGGGGTGGGATTATTCCAAAAAACATAGTCACAAGATGCCGATTCACATTTCAGGCGGTCTCTGCCATCGATTTCGACCGCAATCAACTTGTTACCACATTGGGGGCAATAGTTCATGTCAACACCTGCTTAGTGCCCATCCATAAACAGCATCTTTCGTCCCCGGACAGCGTTCTCTCATTTTTGCAATCCTCAACGTAGCGCGCTACGCGTGTCGAAGATCCCGACACGGGGCGGTTGCAAAAACGCTACGGCCTCGCCGTGTCGAAGATCCCGAGCTTTTCATCGGGGAACCAAAATCTACCATTTCTGGATGGACACTAGCGAACAAAAGGGTTATTGTTGAGCCCTCATTTAAGATTGATTTTTTTCCAGGTACACTTTCATGAAAATTTTTCCCCACCCGCCTTTATCGAGTCCAACATCCGGGCAATCAACGATATCAACACGTTCGAAATTCGGATCCGATTTGCTGATTAAGCGTTCAAAAATTGCCGGCATGACTTTGTTAACAGCGGCAAGGGCGGAAACACATATTCCTTTGGGATTTTCCTCGGTAAGAAGCATTCCGCCCGGGGTCATCACAAACCGATCTCCGACCTGATGCTGCGCATGACAGCCATGTGCTTCGGTCACCTCGGCGATAACACGGCACCTAACGAATTCAGGGGTTTCCGTGACCATCTTAACCTTTAAGGGATCCGATCGGAAAACTTCCATTTCCGCATCCGTGTAGCCCATGTGGCTTTGAAACAGTCTCCAGATTTCTTGAATTTCCATTTTTTCCTCCAAAGATGAAAAGGTCAAAAGCAGATTAAAAACTAAACGTCACTGGATCTTTTCAGGATATGACTTTTAAAATCTGAGGGGTTGCTCTTTCAGGGATTTCAGGAATATTTTTGGGATAACCGATAATGATGGGCGCCACGATTTGATAGTCTGCCGTCATCCCTAGAGGCGCTAGAAGCTCCGGGTCCCTAATATTTGACCCTAACCCGACCCAACAGGTGCCCAACCCTTTTTCTGCGGCTGAAAGCATGAAATAGGCAGCGGCAAGAGCGCAGTCCACAGAAAGCGAACGGGTTTTTGGGGAGCCACCAATAAAAACGAGACAAGGGGCATTATAAAACACATTAAACCCTGGATCACGCAGGGCACCCTCATAATTTTTAATTGGTGAGTCGGGGTTTTTTTCAAGATCCGAAAGGAGGTTTGTCTTACTGTGATCGGAAAGCGTTGCAATCATCGGTTTGTCGTTGACGATGATAAATTTCCACGGTTGACCGTTGGCGGAATTTGGTGCAAGACAGCTTTCTGTGATAATTTCTTTAACGAGTTCTATTCCTATCTGCTTGTCTTTGTAGTCCCTAATGGAGCGTCTGTTTTTCAATAAATCCGAAAAATTTGCCATATGAGTCTCCTTTCTCAATTATTTTAACTTGCATCCTTAATTGTTAGCACAACGACAATGTTCTGTAAACAGATCCCAGGCTCAATTCTTTCGATGGTATATCGCATGCAGTTGTGGGGATAAGCTTTAAAATGCTTATAATGAGGTTGCAGAATTGAAAATAATACATATAAAGAGTATTGTGAACTAAACAGTTGCATAAGGTTTTAAGAGGAGATTTGCATGAACGATTCGATTCATCAGAAGGCTATCAATGATCACATCCAAAAAGATCTGTTTGCGGCCCATTTGGGAGCAAAGGTGGAAATCCTGGAACCCGGACACAGCCGGGTTTCCATGACCATAAGCGAGTGGATGACCAATTTTCTCGGCATGACGCACGGCAGTGTTGTCTTTGCCGTAAGTGACATGGCATTTGGCGCGGCGAGCAATTCCCGTGGACAAACGGCGGTGGCCTTAAATATTGATATCAGCTTTTTGAAGCCCACCAGGCCCGGTGATCAACTGGTAGCCGAGGCAAAGGAAGTGCATGGCGGCGGGCGGACGGCCTTGTATGACATAACGGTTCACAACGCGCAAACCGGAGAATTAATCGCCAAAAGCCAGGATCTTGCTTATCGGACGAATGAATGGTTTGTGCCAAAAGAGGTGTGGGAAGAAGACAATAAATGAGCAACATGACGCAAAATCAATGGAAAGATCGCTTGTTCCCTCCCGAAGAGGTCCTGCGAATCATCAAACCGGGGATGACCATTTTCATCGGGAGCGGTGTGGCCGAACCTCGAACGCTTACAAAAAGCCTTATGGATTCCGGTCTTTCGAATACAAACGACCTGGAATTGATTCAACTGACCAGTCACGGGGATTTTCTTTCACTCAAGAAACTCGATTACCAGAACTACCGCCTGAAAACGTTTTTCTCAACATGGGCGACCACCGAGGCCGTGGTAGCGGGATGTGTCGATTTGATACCGGGACGGTTTTCCCAAATTGCACGGATGATAAAATCCAAGCGAATACCCATCGATGTGGCTTTGATTCAAATTACACCGCCCAATGAGGCCGGGTATTGCAGCCTGGGAGTGGCGGTCGATATCGCTCGGGAAGCCATGGCGCAAGCCTCGCTGGTGGTCGGGGAAATCAATTCTCAAACACCTTTCACATTCGGCGATACGATTGTTTCCATATCGGATTTCAATTATCTGGTAAAAGCAACGGGACCACCCAAATATTTCAGTCGCTGGCCGGTCAGAAAGGTTATCGATCAAGTGGCGGCTAACATTGCGCAAGTGATCGATGATGGGGCCTGTATCTGCTTTCATACCGGTTCATTGTATGAGGCCTTGAGCCGACATCTCACCCGCAAACGGCATTTGGGAATTCATTCGCCCTACTTTACCGATGCCTTGATGGATCTGGTCAAAAGTGGTGCGGTGACCAATTATCGCAAGGAAGTATTTCGGGGTAAGTCGGTAGCGTCTTATGCACTGGGAACACCGGCATTGATGGACTGGCTGGATCACAATCCCGTCGTCGAATTTCAGAGCATTGAGCAGATGCTTGATCCGATTCAGATCGGCCGCAATCCCAATTTCGTGGTTGTTGAAACTGCCCAAAAAATAGATCTCTTGGGCAGGGTCGCTTTCTCTACCGGGAAGGGAAACATTCTTTCCGGCCCGGGTCAAGCCGCCGACCTCTTTACAGGGGCTGAAATTTCCAGGGGTGGACGGACCGTGATCGGATTGCCAAGCCGGAATCCAAAAGGAAAACCCAATATTGTGCCGACGCTTCGAAACCTTCGCAATCAGTTTCAGATGCGCGAGTCAATCGATGTGGTGGTCAGTGAATACGGCATTGCCAACCTGAAATGGCGCACGATTCGTGAGCGAGCTCAAGCCCTGATTGATATTGCTCATCCGGATGACAGGGAAGAACTGGTACAGGAGGCCAAGAAAAAGAAGATTTTGTTTTCGGATCAGATTTTTTTGTCTCAAAGTGCCCATTTGTATCCCATGGAAATTGCAACTGAAAATGAGTTCAGGGGTGGACTGAAGGTGCGCTTCCGGGCCATCAAACCGTCCGATGAGGAGGGCATGCGGCGTCTTTTCTACCGCTTTTCGGGCCAGATGGTTTATCGCCGTTTTCATGTCCCTATCTCCATGATGCCCCATGACAAAATGCAACAGTATGTTAATATCGATTACGGGCGTGAGATGTCGGTTGTGGCCCTGGTGGGAGAGCCTGAGCAGGAAGCCATTATTGCCGAAGCAAGATTTGTTAAAGATGAGAAGAGCGCCTATGCAGAATTGGCATTTGTGGTGGATGAGCGGTATCAGAAGATCGGCATTGCGTCATATCTTTATGAAACGCTTATACGGCTGGCGAAAGAGCGCAGCGTGAAAGGTTTTACCGCTGAGGTGCTGCAGGCCAACACCGAAATGATGAAAGTCTTTCAAAGAGGGCATTTGCCGATAAACACCCGTTTGAAGGACGGGGTGTACAGTCTGAATATTGAATTTGAGAGACCGTCCGGATGATAAAGGCTATCAGCCCAGGGCAACATCAAGAATCATCATTACTGAAAAACCGACCATTGTTGCCATGGTCACTAAGTCAATGTTTGCATCATTCTTTTGAGATTCCGGGATCAATTCTTCCACTACAACAAAAATCATGGCGCCGGCAGCAAAGCAGAGCGCATAAGGGAGAATATTCTGCATTCTTAGGACAAATAGTGCTCCGAGGACCCCGGCAATAGGCTCAACAATACCGGAAGCTTGACCCATAAAAAAACTTTTCCCCTTACTCATCCCCTCCCTTCTTAAGGGCATCGATACGGCAGTGCCTTCAGGAAAATTTTGGAGTCCAATCCCGATTGCCAATGCAATCGCTCCTCCAATTGTTGCAGAAGGAAGGTTGGCCGCTACAGCTCCAAAAGCAACGCCGACCGCTAAACCCTCAGGAATATTGTGGAGTGTTATGGCAAGTACGAGAAGTGTGCTACGCTGCCATGAAGTCTTTACCCCCTCACTTTTCTCAAGTCCTAAACCTGGATGAAGGTGAGGCAGAAACTTATCCGTCAGTCTCATAAAAATACCACCCGCCATAAAGCCGATGAGAGCAGTCAGCCACGGAGTGTGCCCCAATCGTTCCGCCATATCTAAGCCTGGCGCAAGAAGAGACCAGAAGCTTGCGGCGATCATTACGCCGGCCGCAAAGCCAAGCATAGAGTCCATAAATTTCTGATTTACCGTTTGGGTAAACAGTACGATTGCCGCTCCTGCTGCGGTTACACCCCAAGTGAAAAGTGTGGCGATTAACGCCTGCATAACAGGGTCAAACTTTTGAATGAAAGCGATCATTTTATAACCTCTCAAAAAGATAAATTAATTTGATCGGCAAAGGTAACTTGATTTCTTCATCTGGTTCTTCAATCAAAGGTTATTCAATAGAGACACGCCTTTTGCCAGTGTTTGTAGTGGAACGGCTTCGACTTGACTTGCCAATGGGAATCGTTGAGTTCCCGGATAAATTACAAACACATGTTTTAAATTCAAATCATCAAGAGCGATCCGGATGGAAGGCGTCAAACGTGGTGTATCCGTACGCTTGCACTCTACACCGTACAATGCGCCATCTCGGCGTAGAATCAGATCGATTTCTGCTCCCTGGTGGGTAGCCCAAAAGAAAACCTCATCATGTGGCTCTGTTTTTAGCAATTGTTCGATGACAAACCCTTCCCATGAGGCACCCATCTTGGGATGGGAAAACAGGTTCTTCATAGAATCGATACCTATCAATTGATGCAGCAATCCGCTGTCGCGTACATAGACCTTGGGCGATTTCACCTGGCGCTTTTTCAGGTTTGCATGGTAAGGCTGCAATTGGCGAATCATAAAAGCGTCCGTGAGCAAATCCAAATAGCGTCGTGTGGTCGATTCACTAACGCCAAGGGCACGGGCTGGCTCGGCCGCGTTCCAAATCTGCCCATGGTAATGCGCGACCATGGTCCAAAAACGCTGAAGGGCGGCTGCCGCGATACGTACGCCCCACTGGGGAAAGTCACGCTCAAGAAGGGTTTGGATGAAGTTCTTGCGCCATGCAATGCTATTGACATTACTTCCGGCCAAGTAGGAAAGGGGAAGACCGCCTCTCAACCACAAGTGCTGCTCTGCTTTGGAACCCAACTCCGCCAACGAGAAACCACCGATGACTATACGCTCCATTCTACCGGCAAGGCTTTCCGAAGTCTGGCGCATGAGCGTTCCGGAAGCACTGCCAAGAATGAGAAAACGTGCCGGTGTGCCCTTTCGGTCGGCAAGCACTCGCAGTACAGGAAAAAGATCTGGGCGGCGCTGGATTTCATCAATTACTACCAATCCATTCAGTAGCCTTAAAGCGGTCATAGGTTCATCAAGCCGGCCCAGGCTTGCCGGGTCCTCTAGATCAAAATAGTTGACGGAATCTTCTTCAAGCAACTCACGAGCGAGCGTGGTTTTACCGCATTGGCGAGGCCCCACCAATACGACTACACGGCTGCGGGATAGGGCATTGTTGAGAGCAGAAAGTATGGATGCACGCTGGATCATGGGCCTATAATACCATGAAAATCCACCATGTCAAGGCTGTTTTTCGTGGTATTTTTTCTGACTATAGAACGACCGCTGACCCGTCAAAACTTGCGCATGCTTGAGTCCAATAAACTTGTAACTGTTTGAGTTTAAAATGAAATTTTGGGAATGATTTTGTAAAGGATGTTGAATCCCGTGGCGAATTGTTAACCCGTTTATTTTGTTGACAAAAAATGGTGGAGGCGGCGGGAGTCGAACCCGCGTCCGGAAACATTCCACATTGACATCTACATACATAGCCTGAATTCTGGCTTTCGCCACCTCAAGACTCCTCCAGGCACGATTCTTGAGGGACTATCCCGCAGCTAGTTTTGTCGGTCCGTTAGCGGGCAATCAGGACCGGCTAGCCTGCTCGTCGACGCCCTTTTCAGATTAGCAGGCATCATCCAAAAGGACGTTAGCCATTTATGCGGCTAAAGCATATTCATAATCGTCTGCGATTACTTTAGGTCCCATCGTTTTTACGAGTTGATAGGAACTCGGTATGCAGCCAAAGCTTCTTTATCCCCGTCGAAGCCGTTTCGCCCCCAAAATGGATTGCAAATTCAATTATAAAAGAACACGAGACCCTATTTTAATCCCGGGCCTTTGGGATGTCAATATGAATAAAAAACTTAAATTGAGAATCCCGACGACGGACAGATCTCAAGTATCTCCCTTTTTCATACGGTCCAATTCCCGCTTTTGATCGCGTCTGCGGATTGCTTCACGCTTATCGTATTTACGTTTTCCTTTGGCCAGCCCCAGGATTATCTTGGCTTTGCCGTTAACAAAATAAATCCTCAAAGGAATCAGAGAATAGCCTTTTTCGTTAACCTTGCCATAAAGGCGTTTGATTTCATGTTTATGCAGTAGAAGTTTGCGAGGCCTAAGGGGATCATGGTTCCCATAATGTGCAAAAGGATAGGCTCCGATGTGCAACTGATAAACGAACACTTCGCCTTGCTTGATTTTGGCATAGGCATCTTTCAGATTGGCTCGACCTAAGCGGAGTGATTTGACTTCTGTTCCCAAAAGCGCCATTCCGGCTTCAAGATGATCGTCAATAAAATAATTGTGCCGAGCCTTGCGGTTTTCGGTCACCAATTTTTTAAATGTGTCTTCCATAGTGCCCTAGTCTACTGGTTCCAGATTCTCCGTTTGAAGATCTCCATATACCTCCTGTACCAAATTAAGAATATCCGTGACAGTTGTTTGTTTTAGGACTTCCTCAATAAACAGACCGGCTTCATGGGCATTGAGAGACCTGATCGAACGTTTTACGATCGGTATCGATTGCGGATTCATGCTGAGTTCATCTAAACCCAGCCCCAAAACGATCGGCAAATTAATGGGATCGGATGCCATCTCACCGCACATAAAAACCTTGATCCCTTTTTCCTGTGCGCTGGCCACCGTGCTTTTCAGCAGACGAATGATGGCCGGTTGAAAGGGATGAAAAAGGTGCGCCACCTGTCTGTTCCCGCGGTCGATGGCCAGAGAATACTGAATCAGATCATTGGTGCCGATACTGAAAAAATCGACTTCGTCCGCAATGACATCCGCCATAATAACCGCTGACGGGACCTCTATCAAAATACCGATTTCGATGTCATCACTAAAAGGGGTGCCCTCGGCATGAAGAGACTCGGCCGCCTTTCGCAATAATTCTTTGGCTTGAGTCACCTCCTGGGGCGTCGATACCATTGGAAACATCACTCTTACATTTCCGAACACAGCGGCTCTTAATATGGCGCGCAGCTGTGTCAGAAAGACATCCGGGTCGTGCAGACAATACCGTATTCCGCGAAGCCCCATGGCCGGATTCGATCCATTGTATTCTGAACCAGAAAGTGCTTTGTCCCCATTGATATCAAGAGTTCGGATCATCACCGGTTTGGGCGCAACGGCTTCAATCACATCTTTGTATTTACTAAAAAGCTCCCCTTCGGTTGGAAGATCTTCCTGGTTGAGATATTGGAATTCGGTTCGATAGAGTCCGATGCCCTCGCCACCATAGCGGATCACAGCAGTCACCTCTTCAGGTTGTTCGATATTACCCATCACATTAACCTGGCGGCCGTCTTTGGTCACGGCCGGATGACGGCTATCGCGGGTGATATTTGATCGATATTCCTCAAACCGCTGCTGGCGTTCTTCAAACTCCACCAGGGTTTGTTCCGTAGGATGGACAATGACTCTGCCGCTCGATCCATCCACAACGATAATATCGTCGTTAGTGAGAATATTCTGTGTATCTCCGATTCCCAGAACAGCCGGTATTTCAAGCGATCGTGCAATAATCCCGGTATGAGAGGTCTTACCGCCCCGGGCGGTAATAATTCCCTTTATGCGGTCGAGGTTGATTTGGCTCGTTTCAGCCGGAGAAAGGTCGGGAGCAACTAAAACAACCTTCTTGTCGATTTCGCCGATGTTTACGGTTTCAGCGCCGACGAGGTTAAGCATGATTCGTTCCGACAATTGAACAACATCCGCCGCACGCTCCTGTAAATAAGGGTTGGACATGTTCTGGAAAATGGTTCGGATCTGGGAGACTGTTTTCTTGAGTGCCCACTCGGCATTAATGTGTTCAGATTCGATGATTTCAATGGTCTTGCCGTAAAGCATCTTATCTTTGAGAAGTGATTTGTGGACCTCTAAGATGTTGGTGTGTTGGCGAAGATCTTTGGGGGCATCTTCAATTATTTGATGAAGCTCGTCCCTGGCTTTTTTAACAGCGGTTTTAAAGCGTTTGATTTCCAGCTTTAATTGTTTGGGATCGATATAATACTGCTGGACAACATCGACACCCTCTTTATCAACGAGATAGGCTTTACCGATAGAGATACCCGGTGAAGCACCGATGCCAATAAGACGTATCTCGTTATTGCCCTTGTTCGACATGATCGATTATTCTTCAAACCCCCTTTTCACCAGTTTTTCAATCTCTTCCAAAATATTCAGATCGGTTTTGTCTTCTATAGTTACATCAATCCGGGTGCCCTTTTCACAGGCCAGCGTCAGAATATCGAGGATACTGGCGGCATTGGCTTGCGTACCTTCTTTGGCAATCCACACTTTTGATTTGGCCTGCCGGGCAAGGTCGGCGATCATGGCCGCAGACCTTGCGTGCAATCCAAGTTCGTTAATGATTACCAGGGGTTTTGATAATCTTTCATGTATAGGCCCCATAAACAGGATCAGAAATTCCTCGCGCTAAATCGTCTGTTTGTGGATCCGATTAACCGCATTACCCCTCGAAACGGGTCTAACTGCTATGTCTGTTGGCCGAAAGGTTTCGTTTTATTTCAGAAGGTCTAAGGATGTTGGATAAAGTCAGTCAGTTTTTACTGCCGGAATATAATACACCAATGCTTAAATAGCAATCTGAAAACATTGACAAATTCCGGAATTGCTGATAGATTTTAAAAAGGTACGAATTATATCATAATATATTTCAGCAGGTTGGATACAATCCTATTACGAAAGGGGAAACAACCGATGTCAGAAAAAGTGCTCGTTTTTGGAAAAGATACATGACCGTATACAACCGCAGCTCGTGAAGCCATCGCAAAAAAAGGCCAGGAAATGGAATATTTGGATGTCCATGGAGACGCTGATGCACTCAAATCCATGCTTGAATACACAGACGGGGTACGAAAAGTCCCCATAATTGTCGAGCAAGGTAAGGTCACCATCGGATTCAACGGCGGATCATGAGGGGTTTAATTCGCCGACCGGTGGCCGGCAACTCGTGTCCATCCATAAATAGCATCTTTCGGTCCATGACAGCGTTCTCGCATTTTTGCAGTCCTCAACGTAACCGCACTACGCCTGCGGCTGCAAAAATACTGCGGCCTCGTCGTGTCGAAGATCCCGAGCTTTTCATCGGGGAACCAAAATCTACCATTTCTGAATTGGACACTCTAGAGTGCCATTATTTTGCTGTAGACAGGCACTAAAGTGTTTTTTTATGGAGGTCCTAGCAATAAAACAGGATACGGAGGCAAATGGAAAAACAGTTTTTAATAAATGATTTCAAAGCCGGTGAATCCTGGCGTGTTTTCAAAATCATTGGAGAGTTTGTAGAGGCGGTCGAAGCACTGCATCGAATAGGACCTGCGGTGAGCATTTTCGGCTCGGCGCGTACCGAGCCGAATGATCCCACCTATAAAAAAGCTGAAGAACTGGCAGCCCTGTTTGCCAAGGAGAAGTTTGCCGTCATTACCGGGGGAGGCGGCGGTATCATGGAGGCTGCCAACAAAGGCGCCGCAGGAGCCGGCGGGATTTCGGTGGGGTTGAATATAAACCTGCCCTTTGAACAAAACCCCAATCCATACGCCAACGTTCGGCTTGATTTTAATTATTTTTTTATCCGCAAAGTAATGTTTGTCAAATATGCCCATGCCTACATCATCATGCCGGGGGGCTTTGGAACTTTAGATGAATTTTTCGAAGCCATGACCCTGATTCAGACCCACCGCATCAAACCCCTCCCTGTGATTATGGTTGGCAGCGATTATTGGTCCGGTCTTTTCGAATGGATGAAGTCGCGCCTACTGGTAGACAACCGCATTTCACAGGAGGATATGGACATCTTTCAGATAATGGACGATCCGCACGAGATCGTCAAAACCGTTAAAAGGGTCGTCATCATATAATCCGAAAAAGTTTGACATAAATCGATTCGCAACCATAAAATAACTGCCACTGTATGGAGGACAATCGTTCAATTTAGATCTTATAATATGAGGAGCCAAAAATGGTCAGAACCGAAATTTCATTGTTTATGAAGAATGCACCGGGGGAACTGGGTAAATTGGCAACGCTTTTCGGAGGCGAGGGTATTAATATCGATGCACTTACTATTCAGGACGCATCCGCATATGTTCAGGAGCTTTTTAAAGCCAGGGGAAAATCTCTCAAGCGCGTTGCTTCTGCTGCCAGTTACAATTCCATGCGCAAGGATTCGGCTGAGTTTGCCCTCATTCGGATGCTGGTGGATGATACGGATAAAGCTGTCGACTTGCTGTCAAAAAACGAATACATCTATGACATAATGCCGGTGATTGCCATTGGGCTTGAGAATCGCCCGGGGGAGCTGGCCCGGATATCTTCCAAGTTCGGTGAAGAAGGAATAAATATCAATTACGTGTACGGATCGGTATCTTCGCCAGATGAGAAATGCCTATTTGTTTTTTGTCCGGAGGATATAGAGTTGGCAACCAAGATCTTCAAATAGCAAACCCTCATCTTTTATCCGATAGCGGCGTTATTTGTCATCGAAAACTGCCCCTGATTCGAAAGCAAACTGGTTTTAGGGTTTGCGTTTATCTTTTAGTATATGGTTTGAGATAACGACCCGCTGGATTTCCGAGGTTCCTTCATAGATCGTAAACACGCGTGCGTCGCGATAAAAGCGCTCCACCGGGTAATCCTGGGTATAACCGTACCCGCCATGGATTTGGAGGGCCTTGGCCGTTACACGATTGACCATTTCAGAGGCAAAAAGCTTGGCCATGGAGGACTGAGCAGAGTATTTTTGCCCGCTGCTTTTCAGGGCCGCCGCCGATAACATCAGTTGGCGAGCGGCTTCTATTTCAGTGGCCATGTCGGCGAGTATCCAGCGCAATCCCTGAAATTTGGAAATCTTTTGGCCGAACTGTTCGCGGCCCTTGGCATACTTTATCGATGCATCGAGGGCTGCCTGCGCTACACCGACCGATTGGGCCGCGATACCGATTCGACCGCTATCTAAAGCCGTCATCGCTATAATAAACCCATCCCCTTCGGCGCCAAGTAAATTTCCGGCTGGAACGCGACAGTCTTCCAAGATCAGGTCTGTGGTATCCGAAGCCTTTAACCCCAGTTTATTTTCGATATTACCCACGATCAGCCCCGGTGTGCCCTTTTCCACGATAAAGGCACTGATACCCTTGTGACGTCTCGCTTCATCGGTTATTGCGGTGACGATCACGAGCCCTGAATTTTTGCCGCTGGTTATAAACCGTTTGGTGCCGTTAAGGATGTAACTGTCACCGTCCCTCACAGCGACTGTCGATTGACGGACGGGATCGGATCCGGCATGGGGTTCGGTCAGTGCAAAGGCACCGATTATTTCACCCCTCGCCAGGGGTATCAGGAATTTCTCTTTTTGTTCCTGGTTCCCGGCAACCAGAATGCATTCATTGACAATAGAATTGTGGACCGACATGACAACTGCGGTTGAGGCGCATGAGTAGGCAATTTCAGAAAGGGCCAGGACATAGCCCAAGGTGTCGGCTCCTGAGCCGTCATATTCAAACGGAACCGTCATTCCCATCAGCCCCAGTTCGCTCATCTGCTTCAAATTATCGGCCGGGAATTCTTTGGTGAGATCCCTTTCAGCGGCGGTGGCGGCAACCACCTTGCGCGAAAATTCACGAACCATATTCTGGATCATGAGGTGCTCTTCGTTCAGTAAAGTCGACATCGATTGCTCCCACTATTAATTGTTGATTTGCGATTGACGATTGATTATTACAAAAATGCGAGAACGCCGTCCTGGACCCGAAAGATGCTATTTCTGGATGGGCACTAAGGTCCGTATATGACCACCAAAAGCTCGGCGTCTTTTTCCCCGATGTTTTTCAAGTTATGCCGGATACCCGAATTGAAGTGTAAGGAGTCACCTTCTTCCAAATGGTTTGTATGTTCGCCGACAGTGATTTCCATTTTTCCGGAAAGCACATAAACAAATTCTTCGCCTTCATGCTGATAGCCCACTCCGACGAGCGGTTGGCCGGAATCCACCTGCACCCGAAACGCTTTAAGATGTTTGTTTTCGGCACCCGGTGTAAGGGTCGTATAGGCATAGCTATCCGTGCGCTTGGTATAAGCCTTAATACGACTTTTAAGCTTCGATTCCTGTTCTTTCAAAAAAACCCCGGAATCGATTTCCATGGCTCGTGCAATCTGTAAAAGGGCCCCAACCGGAGGGGTAATTTTTCCGGATTCGACCTTTTTAAGGTATTCAATGGAAAACCCCGTATCGTTGGCAAGCCGATCATGGCTGATCTTTTTGGCTGTCCGCGCTCTTTTTATCTTTTTGCCGACGTGTTCCATTTGATCTGCCTTTCTTCTGGGCATAGGACCTCCTTCCTAAACCGGATAAACCGGAAATAACAAATTACAAGCACCAAATTTCAAATAAATTTCAAACCACAAATTCCAATGATCAAACATTTTAAACTCCGATATTTTTGTTTGTCATCAGCATCTCCGAATTTTTCTGCCAGAGAACGGTGACGAGGTTTCTAATTCATAATTGAGCGGTTTTTGCCGAAGAACTTCGTTCTTCATAGTAAGCGATGGGCAAGGCCGCACAAGCATTTAGGCCTGAGGCGTACTTGAAGTACGTCGAAGGCGTAAATGCGCGGAGAACGCCGCCGATCGGGAAAAGAGCCATTTATGGATAGAAACACTTACATCCCGCGTCGATACTTACCCCCCACGTCATACAAAGCCTGTGTTATTTGTCCCAGACTGCAGTATCGAGCCGTGTTCATCAGTTCAGCAAATATATTCTGACCCGTGAGCGCTACTTTCTGTAACCGCTCGAGTGCGGCGGGTGATTCCTTTTCATGGCGTTGTTTGAATTCGGCCAGACGCCGAAGCTGTGACTCTTTTTCCCCCTCCGTAGCCCGAGCCAGCTCCACGCTTTCGCTTAGTTCATCAAAGATCGCACTCGGATCCCGAAACGCATTCACACCGATGATGGGAAGCTGGCCGGTGTGTTTCAATTGCTCATAATACATCGATTCTTCCTGGATTTTGCTCCGCTGGTATCCGGTTTCCATCGAACCCAGAACACCGCCGCGTTCGGTTAGGCGGTCAAATTCCATAAGCACGGCATCTTCGACCAATTGGGTCAATTCTTCAACGATAAAACTTCCCTGGTACATGTTTTCATTTCTGGCCAATCCCCATTCACGGTTGATAATGAGCTGAATCGCCAAGGCGCGTCGAACCGATTCCTGGCTGGGTGTCGTAATCGCTTCATCAAAGGCATTCGTATGCAGGCTGTTGCAGTTGTCGTAAATCGCACACAACGCCTGCAAGGTGGTACGGATGTCGTTAAACTGAATATCCTGACTGTGAAGCGACCGCCCGGAAGTCTGGATATGGTATTTTAACATTTGTGAACGAACAGAACCTTTGCACAAGTATTTCATGGCGATGGACCAGATGCGTCGGGCAACGCGACCGATTACGGTGTATTCGGGATCCATACCATTTGAGAAGAAAAAGGACAGATTGGGGGCAAAGCTGTCGATGGGCATTTTGCGCGAAAGATAGTATTCAACATAGGTAAAACCATTAGCTAATGTAAGTGCAAGCTGGGTAATGGGGTTGGCGCCGGCCTCGGCGATGTGATATCCGGAAATGGAAACCGAATAAAAGTTGCGCACGTCATTTTCAATAAAATATTCCTGTATGTCCCCCATCATCTTCAGTGCAAAATCAATGGAAAAAATACACGTGTTTTGTCCCTGATCTTCTTTGAGAATATCGGCCTGGACCGTACCACGGACATTGCGCAAAACATCGCTGCGGAGCTTGGCATACTGCTCATCGGAGGGTGCTTTGCCGTTTTGGGCTTTAAAAAGATCCACCTGCTGGTCAATGGCGGCATTTAAAAACATCGCCAGCATAATAGGGGCAGGACCATTTATCGTCATCGAGACAGAGGTGCTGGGGGCACACAGCTCGAAACCATCGTATAGTGATTTCACGTCATCGAGGGTACAGATATTGACCCCCGAAGTTCCCACTTTGCCATAAATATCGGGCCGGCTTTCAGGGTCATACCCATAGAGGGTTACCGAATCAAAGGCTGTCGATAGCCGCTTGGCTTCGTAATCGGCGGAAAGGAGCTTAAAGCGTCTATTGGTTCGTGCCGGATCACCTTCTCCGGCAAACATTCGTGTGGGATCTTCATCCGTGCGTTTGAGGGGAAAAACGCCTCCGGTGAACGGGAAGCGACCGGCCACATTTTCTTCGCGCATCCAACGATAGATTTCGCCGGGGTCGGTAAATCGGGGCAAGGCAATTTTAGGGATTTTTTGATGCGCCAGTGATTTGGTATGGAGAGGAACTCTAATTTCGCGATCTCTGACCTTATAGATCAGTTCATCATCATCGAAGATCTGTTTGATTTCTTCCCACTCGGACAATATCTGTTCGGTTTCGCTATCGATCGCTTCTTTGGCCTTAATGATTTCAGTTTTGAGCCGCTGTACCAGTTCCGCCGGTGCATCTTTCGAATCACCACGGAGGCTATTGGACGTTTCTTCAAGATGCCATATTTTGCGCAATGTATCGGCCTGGGATTGGGTCGTTTGATGATAGGCTCTGACTGTGTCGGCAATTTCCGATAGATAACGCGTGCGATCCGGGGGGATTATGATTGTTTTGGAAGTTGAAACTTTGGTATCCGTGCGGGGAAAGGTTGATTTAAAAGCGATCCCGGTTTTGGATTGCAGCGTATCTAAAAGCGTGTGAAAGAGAGCCGTGACACCATCGTCATTAAACTTGGAGGCAATCGTACCGAAGACGGGCATATCAACCGGGTCTCTATCAAATGCTCTTTTGTTTCGTTGCACCTGCTTGCGCACGTCTCTAACAGCATCGTCGCTGCCCCGTTTTTCAAACTTGTTAACAACGATTAAATCTGCAAAATCGAGCATATCGATTTTTTCAAGCTGGGAGGCCGCACCAAACTCAGAGGTCATAACGTAAATCGAAATATCGGATAGATCGGTGATGTTGGAATCGCCCTGTCCGATTCCGGCGGTTTCGGCAATAACCAGATCAAACCCGGCAGCCTTTACGGCGGTGATCACTTCCGGAAGCGAATCGGGGATTTCGGTGTTCGAGAGACGTGTGGCCAATGATCGAAGGTAAACCCGGGGGTTTCCAATGGCATTCATGCGGATGCGGTCTCCCAGCAGGGCCCCGCCTGTTTTACGCCGGGACGGATCACAACTGACTATCGCCAGACGGATATCTTTATTGTCATGCAGGAAACGAAGGATTAGTTCATCGGTAAGGGAAGATTTGCCCGCACCGCCGGTGCCGGTGATTCCGATCACGGGTATCTTGCGGGTCCCGATTTTTTCCAAGAGTTGAGTTCTAAACCGGGCCAGATGTCCATCGCCCTGGATTTTGGCATGTTCGGCTGTGGTAATGAGATTGGCAACCGCCGGTTTATCGTCGGGCGTCAGGTTCTCAAGGTCATAACCCCCTTTTTCGATTGTGGAAAAATCCATTTGGGCGGCCATATGATTGATGATCCCCTGGAGCCCCATTTTGGCACCGTCTTCGGGAGAAAATATTTTAGCGACCCCGTAAGCTTCCAGATCTTTAATTTCTTCAGGTACGATGACACCGCCGCCACCGCCGAAAACCTGGATGTGCGGTGCTCCCCACTCATTTAAAAGGTCGACCAGATATTTGAAGAATTCGATGTGACCGCCCTGATAGCTCGATACGGCGATGCCCTGTACATCCTCTTCAATGGCCGCATCTGCAATTTCCTGGACCGAACGGTTGTGAGCCAGGTGAATCACTTCTGCGCCTGTATCTTGTAAGATCCTTCGAATGATATTGATCGATGCGTCATGACCGTCGAATAGGGATGTGGCCGTGACGATACGGATGGGGTGCCTGGGTTTGTAAACCTCAACTTCGGAATTCATGCCTCCTCCTTTTGCCTGGCGGATAAGCCTAGAATAAATTTTGTCTGATGTTCAATATAATCTTCGATACTGTAGTGGCGAGCCAAAAACCAGCGCCGGAAGGTCCACATATGACCCAAAACAGAGATATTGTGGGCCACCAAATCGATAGAGTCTTCGCTAAGATGGGGCAGGTCACCGGATGAAATTAAGCGTGCCAGCACTTCGACAAAAATGCCCGTAATACGGACTTCATTTTCAAGAACCCTTTTTTTCCACTGCATAGGCAGGGACTGGGTTTCCTGGTAAATCAGCAGAATGTGATCATTCATGCGATGGCAGACCAAAAAATATTCGCGAATCACCGCCGTCAGCGACTGATGCCCGTCGGTTACCCGCGACATGGCTTCGGCAACCGCCTGCTCGACTTCGGCATGGATCGCATCGCATACAAGATATAAAACATCTTCTTTGGAAGCGACATATTCATATAAGGAGCCGATCGAAAATCCGGCCGCCCGTGCAATTTGCCGGGTCGTAGTTTTATGGAAACCATTCTGGATAAAAAGCTGAACCGCGGCGTCAACAATTTGCCGTCGGCGCCGCAAAACAAGTTCAGGATTCTTTATCTGGGTTTGGACATCGCGAGTGGCATCTTGATGTGAAAACATGATCCGATCTTTCAAAGCCTAAAGGATGGTATGTGTGATCAATTTGAACGAGCGCTCGGTCGTAAAATAACACCCGATTCTTAAAACAGTCAAGATCTTTTTAGAACGGGATTGGGAGTGGCTCATTCTAATAATGATTGACAAAATCGCTTAACGAAAGATAAAGTACCCCCCACCGATTGAGCGAGCGTTCAACGATCCGATCAAATTTTGGGGTTCTAATCAGGCCAGCCCGGATATTGGAAAATAATCAATTTTAGGCCTTTATTAAGGAGGTATCCTTGGATTTCGATCTTTCCAAAGAGCAGGAAATGATACGCAAGGAGGTCAGGCGGTTTGCGGTGAGCGAAGTTGCGCCTGTGGCGGCCGATTTGGATGAAAATGAAACCTTCTCAGTTGACTTGACCCAAAAAATGGGTCAGATCGGCCTCTTCGGTATGGTGGTGCCCGAAGAATACTCCGGGCAGGGAATGGATTATATATCCTATATCATCGCGGTTGAAGAAGTTGCGCGGGTGGACGGATCTCAGGCGGCCACCATTGCCGCCGGGAATTCGCTGGGTATTGGGCCTTTAAACTATTTCGGCACAGAGGAGCAAAAAAAGAAATATCTGCCCAAGCTTTGCAGTGGCGAAGCGCTTTGGGGCTTTGGCCTGACAGAACCCACGGCCGGTTCCGATGCCGGTGGAAGTAAAACGACAGCCGTTTTGGATGGCAACGAATGGGTGCTAAACGGATCAAAGATTTTTATCACCAACGCCGCTTGCGAGCTCTCCATCGGTGTCACGGTCCAGGCCATAACCGGGACCAGACCGAGCGGAAAACCTGAATATACCTGTTTTATAGTGGAACACGGAACTCCCGGGTTTAAAGCCATCCCCATGCACAAAAAGCTGATGTGGCGATCCTCTAATACGGCCGAACTCTATTTTGACGATGTGCGGATACCCAAAGACAACATGCTGGGCAACAAAGGTGACGGCTTTCATCAGATGCTTCAGACGCTTGACGGTGGGCGTCTCTCCATTGGCGCTATGGGGCTGGGGGGCGCCCAGGGAGCGTATGAGGCGGCTTTAAGCTACGCCAAGGAGCGTGAGCAATTCGGGCAGGCGATTTCCAAATTTCAGGCTATCGCGTTCAAACTGGCCGATTGCGCCTTGGAAATCGAATGTGCCCGCAACCTTCTTTATAAAGCCTGCTGGTTAAGAGATCAGCATCGGTCGTTTGAAAAATTGGCGGCCATGGGTAAACTCTATTGTTCGGAAGTCATGGGGCGGGTTGTGGATCATGCCGTGCAGATCCATGGCGGATACGGGTTGATGAAAGATTATAACGTCGAAAGGTTTTATCGCGACCACAAGATTCTTGATATCGGCGAAGGGACCTCCGAGGTTCAGCGCATTGTGATATCAAGATATATTGGATGTTGATGGCGTCGTAAAAAGGCCCATCTACTGCGTTGTAGAATTTTTTCAAGCACTCGGCATACTACATGTATAGCCTCGTTCCTGAAAAAACACTACGCCTTGTAT
>CAZHAH010000103.1:0-20110 GCA_964530095.1 uncultured Desulfobacteraceae bacterium
GCTTGCCGCGGGGTTAGCGAGCGAATCAAAAATAAGACAGAATACCTTACGGGGGAAGATTCCCCGTAGCTTGCTGCGGGGAGCTTCAAAAGCGATGTAACAATGGAATAAGGAGAAAAGATGGCCGTTATCGAGAAATTCTTAGGTCAGCGCGTCGAAATCCCAGGGGACAGAACATATTATGCAAAACAGGGACTGTGGGCCAAACCGCAAGACGATGATATGGCCTTTGGTTTCACCGAGCCGGCCCTGGTTTTAGCCGGTGGGGTCAATGACCTGGACTGGCTGGTCAGCGAACAAATCTCAGTTAAGCAAGGCCAGGACGTTGTCTTTGTGATTACGGGGAAAATCTTATACATCGATACACCCCTGAAGGGGACGATTTTTTTTAACCCGGAAGTAAAACAAAACCTCTCACTTGTTCTAGAAGACCCCTATGGAAAAGGATGGCTGTTTAGAATAAAACCCGATGCCGATTGGGAGGAGTCCGGCCCAACCGCAATGGATGCAAAGGGATATACAGAAAGTTTAAAAGGGACCGATGGATTTAAAAATCCTCAAGGTTTAAAAGGCGGTGTTTCGGGAATTTGCAAGGCGGTTTACTCAGGTATCCGTGATCAAAAAATCTGACCGACTGCATCTGATTGTTAGCGCCAATCATAGCGGAATCAGTAATGAAGACAAGCCAATTTTCGGTATTGGTAGAGATTGTAGCCAAAAAAAAGGGCTGTATGCTTTGCGATCTGGCAATCGGGATTCTGGAAGAAATTTCTCCAGAGTTTGCGGAAGGGATTTTGACATGGGAAGTGGTGGATGTGAGTGATCGCGAGGGTCTACGCCGGTATGATGCTTTAACCCGATTAAGTGGGCGCCGGCCGGCCGTACCTTCCATCGTTATCAATAATAAAATCGCCTTTGATAACATTCCGGATATGGAATCGCTGGCGGAGGCCGTTCGAATGGCATCAAGCTGATGGCCAAAGCATCTGCCACCCCTAGGCTTGAAGTTTCTCTATGAACTCGCTTGTATACTTGGCGGCCCTTGCGCCGTCGGCGCAGGCGGTGAGCACCTGCCACATGTCGGTCTCACGAACATCACCCGCTGCGAAAAGACCGGGAAAAGATGTCATCAGTTTTTGGTCCGCTTTCAGGTAGCCTTGTGATGTTTTTTCGACCTGGAGATCCAGCATTTCCGTGTTCGGCCTCCATCCGATGGCCAAAAAAATACCGTCAATTGCCAGCTCCCTGTTTGGGCCGGTCTTTGAGGACACCTCAACTGCTTCAATCACTTCAGCTCCCTTGTAGCCCGTGATTTCCGCATTCAACAGCAGTTCAATATTCTTTGGCTTTTGAATCAAATTCTTATGGGCCGCATCTATGGCAAGCTTGTCGCTACGCGATATCAGTAGAACCTTAGCGGCAATTCGGGCTAAGGTGACGGCGTGCTGGGCCGCTGTATTATCGCTGCCCACAACGGCCAGGATTGCGCTTTTGCCTCTGTAGAGAGGGCCATCACAAATCGAACAAAAATGGACTCCTCCGATGTTGCCATTGGCTACCACCAGCTTTTTGGGTATCCGGCCGGTCGCGACAATGGTGCAAGAGGCAACGTATTGGTGGCCGTCAACATCGACACCGACAAAGACATCGTCTTCATGAGCGAGTCTTTCCAGTCGGGTCATGGTAAACAAAGCACCTTCTCTCTGTGCTTGCTGAAATGTCATCGTGCCGAATTGGGTACCGGATATTTCTTCCAAGAATCCGGGGAAATTCGCCAGATGTTGGATCATGTACGTGCTGCCGCCCGGAATATCACCGAAAATAATGACTTTCAAACCCAACCGCCGGCCGTATATAGCCGCTGTCAATCCTGCCGGACCCGATCCCAGAATCATAAGATCATATCTATTTTCAGACATATTATTTGTCCTTTAATTCGAAGCAGTTCATGGGTTGCGTGCGGTATTTGTGATGTCTTCAGGATTGCGAGTAAGGTTGAAAAGCACCTTTGCTGGACCAATTTCCAGTCTTGGAGGCCTGTTCAATATCTTCCATGGATTCGGGCGGTCCGATAAAAACCACAATGTTCCTGTGTTTGATACGATTTTTTGGCACGGCGGTTTCTTCCACCGTCCAGGTGCCCATCACAAAATTAAACAAATACATGCGGCCATTCCCTTCAACAAATCCTTTGGCCCGCACAATAGAAGAGGGCAGGGCTTCGGCCATAGCGCTGATCTGCTCCAGTTTGTCTCCCTTCCAGTGGTAGGCGACCGACATAAGGGTGTCCGGTGGTGTGATCTCGAGATCGGGGCTGTCAAGGAGGTCATCGATGAATTGCTCAAGCTCTTCATCCGACAGACGGGTGGAATCTATCATTACCGGTTCGGGCGTTTCTGAGTCGGGTGATGCAGGCGCTGTAAAATCAAAAAATGATTCCAACGGGATATCGGCATAGGTCGTTTCAAAAAATGACGGGTCCGGGTGAAATTGACGAATGACATTTTTGGTATTCTCAATTGTTTCCGGGGCCGCCAGGTCGATCTTATTTATAATAAATACCGTGGAAGAGGCGATCTGCTTTTCCAGGGATGCATAAACGCCGTAAGCATCGATGAAATGCACTGCATCAATTACACAAAACTGTTCCACAAAATGAAACCGATCGTTGAAAATGGGCAGCATCAAATCTTTTTTAAGGTCTGAAGGGTTGGCCACCCCCGTGGATTCTATCAACAGAACATCGGGCTGCACCTTGCGGTTGAGTTCGTAAAGACCTTTGATAAAATCGGTTTTAACACAAACGCAGAAGATGGAGCCTTTACTGATCTCCAGCATGTCAATTTCATCACCTTCGACCAAGGTACCATCCACGCCGATTTCGCCGAATTCGTTAACCAGAAGGGTCAGTTTCTTATCCTTCGGGAAAGCGTCAATAATCCGATTGAGAAACGTCGTTTTGCCGGAACCTAAAAAGCCGGTAATCAAATATACACGGGTTATTTCGGGCATGACTTCTCACTTCTCCACGATCATTTTCATAATTTCGTTGGCGCTGGGTACTTTGCCGGTTGAAACCACCTTGCCGTCAATCACAAGTCCCGGGGTCATGAAAACACCCATCTTAGCGAAGTAGTTGACATCCCCAATTTTTTCTACATCGATTCCCGATGCAGAATCAACTTTTGATACGGCCTGCAACGTATTTTCATAGAGTTGATCGCAGCGCTTACAACCGGTGCCTAATATTTCTATCTTCATGACAAAATTCCTTATTTGCAGACGTCTAAAGATTCATCAGGCCGGACAAAATTGGGTCAGATTTTAGTATACCTAGTCAAATCTTGGGGATTAAATCGAGAACTCAAAGAATCAGGTGCCCCATGATTTTTCCCAATAAGCGGAGCTCCCAATGAAAACTGAGGAAAGCCGGGTCCTTTAAAGGACCCGGCGACAAATCATCCGCATGTTGTCACCCGATTGTAGAATCTGAACGGGTGGATTGGCCCGCGCCTGCCTTTTTCAGGTTTTCCTGAATTTTGTCAAATTCAAAGCCATGCTCACGGAGTGATACAATGCGTTCCCGCATGCTGTCCGAAGGGGCACGCTTGGCCATCTCATCGATGAGTTCCTCGTACTGTGGAATGATACTTTCAAATACCAGGTCTTTTTCGATGCAGATGGTCGGTAAAACTCTGCCCTTAAGTTCAAGAAACTTGCCGACACCATCTTTGTTTTTGATGGACCACTCGGTGTATTCGATCATATCTTGTACATCGGCCGGTAATGCGGCGATGGATTCCATCATGTAGCCGCAAGCGGCGCACTGTACGCTGTCCAAGGTCAACACATCTATTTGTATTTTTTGGTCTGCCATGATCCGAAGCCTCCTTTCATTTTTTTTACCAAGATTCCGGATACTTGGCATAGTATTGTTCATACCATTCTTTGGCTTCCAATGCTTGATCCATATGTTCCACCGGAACATCGTAAGGCATGTCTCAGCCAGGGGCGAATGTATAGCCGTGCTGTCCACCGGCCGCCAGACTCACAATGGCGTCCTCTTTTGGTGACAGCAAACCGAGGCTCAGGGCGAGGGTCAATTTCAGATTTCCACCAAAGCCGCGGCCGTATTTTCGAGCCAGATCGCGGACAAACACCATATTCAGCTGCTCATCGATTGCAAAACCGTGGGTGCCGATCTGACAGACATCCTCGAGGACTTTGGTGCAATCGCCACAAATGAAGAATGATGACGTCTTCCCGGCATCATTAATCACATTGATAGCCTGCTGTGCATTGGGTGTTACGAATTCCTTGAAGGTCTCAGATTTAATCTGGGACGCCACAGGATCCACAATCGCGATAATATCACAACCCATTTCGGCATAAAATCCCGCAGCGGCGGCGCCTACTTCACCCGCAAATTTAATGACCTTATGGGCAAATTCCGGATTTTTATAAACGTCGGTAAAAATCCGTACACCTGCCAGATGAGAGGCCAGGGTCAGGGGTCCGCAAAAAAGCCCCATCATGACACAGTCGGCCTCATCAAGCTGGGGTTTGGCAATTCGGGCGGCTTCAAAAATTACCGGCCAGCGACCCGATTCTTTGGTGGGAAGTGCCAGGCCGGCATCGGCGGGAGCTTTATCCGAGCATGGATGAGTGGTTACAGAGGGTACGTTGTCCGGCCACCATTTTAGTTCACATCCAATTGAATTTGCCTCCACCGACAGATCAAAAAGCAGGGGTATTCCATCTGCTTTATACCGTTTTGCGGCATTTACAACCCCTTTGGCTAAGAGCTCCGCATCCTGGAGCATCTTATCTGCCGGTTCATTGATCAGAAAAGCACAATGTACACCGGCATATGGCACCCATGGGGGTTTAGGGGTCTTTTTTCCCCTATACGCATCAATCAGCAATTGCTTGGCCATTAATCGTCTCCTTTCCTTTAAAATTTCGGATCAAAATTCTTTGAATCCTTGGATCGATGTTTTTTCCTATCACCTCCTTTGGTCTTTGGTCACCTGCGACCGAATAGTCGGGTAATTTGAAAGAATCTTCTTCTATGAATCCGGGCAGGTGAGAGTGAACTTGTTTACCCAATCGTAACAGATAGATATATTAAATCATCATTTCCTACTAAATTTGTCAAGATTGATTTTTGATGTTCGGTCCAGGTTTGATTCCACTCCAATTTTTCTTGCATTAAACCGACTCCTCTTGGCACGGCTCAAATCGAATTGATACATCACGCGGTAACGCCATTTCCATCGCCACCTCAGCGGTTTTGAGTACGGCCGCCGGAACAGGGCAGGACGGATGGCAGCCCGACCGTTCGGCGGCAAGATACACCGGGTTGCGGGTCACCGGTATAAAAAGCTCATTTAAGGTTAGCTTTCTCAGGCGTCCGGAAAATTCCCGTATCTGCTGACATTCAGATTCGCTGATTTCCAAGCCGACGGCTTTATTGTCTATTTTGCGTGCTTTTATGCGACAGGCAAACCCGCAGATACCCGCATTTGCTGAAGCACAGGTGGCCGTTGAGTGACCATCGGCGGTCTCGCTTTTAGTAATTAACTGATTTTTATCTTCGTTATGCAGGGCCATAACCCGGGTATTTGCCGTATTCATGTTTGTCTGTGGCTCATGGAGCCAGGCAAAGAGCCACAGACGTAGATAGGAATCTTACTGGTTTAAAATCTCATCGGGTACGATGCCTTTTAAATGCGGAAATTGATCCGTCATATGCGGCAGTTGCATGGCCTCCACAAAATCCTGCTGGAAGGAGTCCTCGACGGTTAATTCAATGTATTCCACATTTCGGGAACACCAGTTGGCCTCTACCCGTTTTTTCACATTCAAAAGGGCAGCGCGACAACCATCGCCGGCGGCATTGCCCACACTTTCGATCATCTCGATCTCACAATCCGGAAACAGGCCCATAACCAGCGCCTTGGTGCGGTCCACATGGGTTCCAAAAGCGCCGGCAATCTTTACTTTATCCACCTTTTCGAGCCCCATACGCTTGACCATCAGCTTGCAGCCGGCATACAGGGCACCCTTGGCCAGCTGAATCTGGCGAATGTCTTTCTGGGTCACCACGATGTCCTTGTCTATGCTTGACTCTTCGGCCCTCGCCAAAATGAATTCGGGCTGTTTGGTGTCCGGATTGACGCGAAAACGCGGATGACCTTCCAGCGCTTTTTTATTGAACACGCCGCTTTTGATAACAACCCCCGCGCGGTACAATTCCGCCAGTAAATCCAGAATACCGGAGCCGCAAATGCCTTTGGCCTGCATTTCCTTAGGCTCTGAAAATTTACGCCAGGCATCCCGGCCGATGACCTTATAGTCGACCTCCTTGGTCTCCGGATCGATTTCAATGCGCTCCATGGCGCCCGGCGCGGCCCGCATCCCAAAAGCGATCTGGGCGCCCTCGAGGGCCGGACCGGTTGCACAAGAGGACGAGATCAGTTTGTGCCGGTTACCTAAAACGAGTTCACCGTTGGTTCCGATATCGATGATGAGCTGATTTTCCTCATGTTTGTAAGGTTCTTCGGCGATCAGCACGCCTACGTTGTCCGCGCCCACAAATCCGGCTTCTATGGGCAGCACGAACATGTAGGATGAGGGATTGATTTTAACACCCAGGTCCCTTGCTTTGATATCCAGGCTATGATGGATGACCGGTGGAAAGGGTGCCACCCCCACGTTCTCGGGATTGAGGGACAGAAAAATGTGGTGCATGGCCGTATTGAAGCCGATGGTGATATCTTCGATATCTTCACGCGTCAGGCGCAGATAGGTTTTCCCTTCTTCAGGAATTTCGACGTATTCGACGGGTCCTTCTTGGCCCTTTTTTTTCTTTTTCTTCTTCTTGGGCGGGAAAGTATTTTGGATGGCTTTGTCAATGAGTTCATTAATACCCTCGATAATGTCATCACTCATGCGCTGAAGGCCGTCCGGAGTTGTCATATGATAGGAGATCCGGGCCATGACATCCTCACCGTACTTGCATTGGGGGTTCATCATGGATACCGTGTCGACCACATCCATGTTGGCAAGGTCACAGAAATAGGCCGCCACGGTGGTGGTGCCCACATCGATGGCCATTCCGTAGGTGCGTTCCTGTTTGCCCGGTCGAATCCGGATGACTTCCCTGTCATTCCAAACACTGACCGTCACCGCCCAATTACCGTCACGAAGGGCCCCGGGCAGCTGTCTTAAGGCAAAGATGTCAATGGTAAGATTATTAAGCCCGTAATCCCTTTCCAGCCCCAGGCAGATTCGTTCGAAATCGCCGGTGGGTTCTTGAAATGAGGGTGGGTCCACTTCGACATAGTAAAGTTTGATGGCCGGATTGTGTTCGATGAAAATATCCCGTGCCGCCTTACTGACAACCTGCTTTCCGGCCCTGGATTCCTCCGGCACAAAGACCAGAATATCACCAACCACCTTGGTTACACAGGCGAGTCGAAACCCTTTTTGGCTGCGTTCCGGAGTGACAAACTTTTCTTCTTCCTCCTGCCAGGGGCTGACATGGGACATGCTTGATTGGATGCCGTATTTCTCGAAATGCCCCTCTTCAATGCGCACGACACACTTGCCGCACACTTTTTTTTCACCGCAGAGGGCTTCGATGTCAACTCCCAGAAGGCGCGATGCCTCGATAACGGTGATTCCTTTGGGGACCTCGCCTCTGCGGCCGGACGGTTGGAAAATAACCATAGCTTTACCTTCAGACATTACCTAATCTCCTTCTTCGTCGTTACCCATTCTTTTTCTGCACTTCTCTCAGCCGTGCGATCATCTTGATGCCTTCTGAAACCGCGTTACCGGCCGATTCGGCATATCCATCGGCACCAAACAGGTTGGCCACGTCCTGGGTCACCGGAGACCCGCCCAGCATGATGGCCACGTTCGGGTTTTTGGCTTTGATCATCTGGATGATCTTTTTCATGCCCAGCATAGTGGTGGTCATCATGGCCGACATGGCAACCACCTCTGAGTCGGTCTTCAATTGTTCTTCCACAAATTTTTCCATCGGAACATCGCGGCCGAGATCGTGAATTTCCCAGCCGGCCACATCAAACATCATTTTGACCAGATTCTTGCCGATGTCATGCACGTCCCCCTGAACGCTGCCGATGACGACCTGGGCTTTAATACCGCCTTCCTTTTCAGGAATATGGGGTCGCAGAATATCCAGTCCGGCATACAGGGCATCGGCACACATCAGTACCTCGGGAACAAAATATTCGTTGCGGTCATACAGATCCCCGACGATCTCCATGCCGGCAGCCAGACCATCCATAATCATTTCAAGCGCCTCATAACCCTCATCCAGGGACTGTTGGGCCGCCTCTTTGACATCTTCTTCCTGAAAGTCAACCACACCGGTTCTTAATTTTTCCAACAACTCTTCTTTTGTTGCCATAATTTTTTCTCCTCGTTTTCAGTTTTTTATGATAACGGGCGATTCTGGTAATCTAAAGATTAAAGCCTTCCCACCGCCGGGCTCGGCTTCTTGCCATATTCATGGGTTATGTCGGCGACAGCCTTCATATTCGCTTCAATGACGGCAGGCCACAGATCGCATCCGGGCATGACGGCATCGACACCGTTGTCGATAATTTCTTTGATGTGCGCCACCGTGGTTTCAACGGGTGTTTCGGCGTCGCAGGTCATCGGATAGGTGTCCAGATTACCCATCAACAAAACGTCGTTAGACAGCTTTTGCCGGGCCTCGGCGACGTTGCACTTGATGTCCACCGTTAGTCCGTCCGCACCGCACTGGTTCATCATTTCAATCAGTGGATCGGTTTTGCCACATATGTGCAACAGCTTGGGTGACTCCCAGGCCCCTAGAATGCGCGTTAAGCGCGGCTGGATAATATCTTTGAAGGCACGCGGGCTTAATAGATCCGCTGCCACACCCGGCTCGCGCAGGGTAATGTAGTCGCAGCCGGAAGCCTGCAGCCATTGGCCGAGTTTGATAATCATGTCCGTCAAATTATCCAGCAGTGCTTCCACGTTGGCTTTTTGCTTAAAGATCCCCTTGAGGATCAGGTCCAGCTCCAGAATCTGTCCGGCTTGGGTAAAAGGCCCCAACTGCCAGCAGCCGATAGCCAGTTCCGGAGCCTCTTTCTTTATAATTTGAATAACTTTTGGCAGCATTGGCAGACGTCCCAAATCTTGGATATTGTCGGGAATCGTCACTTCATCCATGCTGGACCATATTTTTTCCGGAATTGTCGGATATAAGATCTCGTCTGAATCCTCATACAGGCTGATGGTGTTGCCCATGGCCTCGGATTCCATGGTCATGTCATAAGGCACAACCACACAATCGAAGCCCATTAAGCGAGCAGACCAGATGGCCGACCAGGCCATACGTTCGGCGGCCGTGTGCACACCGGCAAACTTAATACCGGCTTTTTCAATTCCCGGCATGACCACCATCCCCATTCCGCTGAAAAAGGGCATGGTGTCGATGGGTTCTTTTCGCAACAGCCGCATCACACGTTCTTTGGGTGTCAGTTCGGACATAATGAATTCTCCCTTCATACGATCAAAATTTTATGTATTTCAATAATTCTGCCTTAACCGGCTAAAGATTTAAGCTGTTCCACAAAATCCGGAAACAATTTGAAAAGCGGATGATTGGGGTCTTTGGGAAGCTGTTGGGTCTCTGCAAACATCGTTGTAGCCAAAAACGCCTCCGCCTCGGCAACCGCCGGTAATATTCGCGTGGCGCCCGCCATGGGTCCGGAGAAAATCATGTCATGATACAGAAAGACCGAAAGTGCTTCCAGGGCCGCATCGGTTGCCGACCAGCCTTTAAAACCCCACATCTCTTTGAAACGGTTCAGATCCATGTACGACCCGTTGCTGGGTGCGCTGGCGGTCGGGAAGCCCCATTTTTCCTTAATTGCCCGGTTGGCAACTCCACACAATGCCGTTGCGGGGCCGTTCATTACCGATGAGTCGACAAAAATGCTTTCAAATTCGGCTCCCACTTTTTCAATCGCATCCAGAAGTTTTTGGGTGCCGGTGATCCGACCGCTGGGCATTTGATCTTCCTGATCAAATGCGACCAGCAATACATGCTTGACACCCATTTGAGAAATTTCCCGGATTTCGGCTTCCAGATCCTTTTCCCAGACCGTCAGACTGTTATAAAACATTCGATCCAGTAGTCCTTTTTCAGCGCAATAGGCCGCGCCCTCCAGTTTGGGTTTCATGACCCAGGCGTCGATACAAAACGGCATGTCGCTGACGGAGGTTACAAAATCAATGAAAAGTTTGAATTCCGGTCCCGTGTTGGCAACGATGTCCGCCATTCCAGGAACGCCGGTTTCTTCGGTCATGCGCTCCTGGGTTTTGAGCAGTGTCTCGGCCCGCTTTTGGTCAAATCCTTCCTTGCGCTTACCCTCAAATACCCGGTCGCCTTTCTGAAAAATCGAACTCACGCACACGCAGGGGTATTGCCCGGGCTGCCCGCCGAATTTGACACCGCCCACCTCACAAACTTTCGGTTCCGTGCTTAATTGAAACATGCTTTCCTCCTCTTTGGAATTTATACCGCTTTCCATGATTATGTTCCATAAAACCGATATTTCTATAGCGAACCCACTCTGGTTTGGGAATCGTCTAAAAGTTGAATTATTTATCGATCGCAGATGGTTTTTTTAAGAAAACTTGGATTGAGAATGGCAGGGATTTAAAATCGATGGTGACAAGTCGGGCGGTGTGGGTTGATGCAGTGCTTACAGCTCGGGATCAACCACTTTGAGCTGAATGGCAAAATGGAACAGTTTGATCGGTGTATCGACGCCCAGCTTTTCCATTATTTTAACCCGGTGCGATTTGACGGTGCTGATGCTGACACATAATGTGTCAGCGATCTGATGGGTCGCATGTCCTTCGGCAATGAGTTGAAAAACCTCTCTTTCCCTGTTGGACAGCTTTTTATAGCGCTCGGCCTGGGAAGAAACCTTGCGGGGCGAACGATAGGTCTCAACCAGAACTTTGGAAATGGAGGGACTCAAATAGGTTTCATCTTTCATGGCGGCATGGATGGCACGGATGATGTCCCGTCCGCTGGAATCTTTCAGCAGATAGCCGGAAACCCCGGATTCGAGTAATTCATGGATATAGTGTTCGTGGGAATACATGGAAAGAATCAAAATCTTGGTTTTGGGCAAATGCTTGCGGATCCTTTTGGCAGCCTCGATACCGTTCATGCGGGGCATGGCGATATCCATGATAACGATATCCGGTTTTAATTCTTTGGCCAGATCCACGGCTTTGCGGCCATTGGTGGCCTGACCGACGATTCTGATATCCGCTTGATCTTCAAGCAGCCGGGCCAGACCCTGGCGGACAATCGTATGGTCGTCGGCCACAAGGATCTTGATGGCGTTACGCATGGTTCGATTCCTCGGAAAAGGGTATTTCGATCCGGATCCGGGTTCCCTGACCTTGAAAACTGCGAAGCTGAAATGTTCCGCCTAGAAGGGATGCCCGCTCGCGCATACCGATTATTCCCAGACTTCTTTTATCTTTCCCCACGATTTGGGTGTCAAAACCGATCCCGTCATCTTCAGCCTGAAAAATAATCTTGGGATAGCTTTTGATAATCGACAATCCAAATGCTTCCGCACCGGAGTGCTTGAGGGTATTGGTGAGCGCTTCCTGGCTAAAGCGGTAAAAAACCGTTTCCATGTCCGGGACCATACGATGGTCGAAACCGACCATGTTAAATTCAATGTCAAGATTCGAATGGTTTTCAATCTCCTTGAAATATAAATTGAGGGCCGGCTCCAGGCCCAAATCAACCAAAAGGGTCGGATGAAGATGGTAGGACAGTCTCCGGATTTCGGATGAGGTCCGTTTGATCATTTTGCGGATTTCACCGATCTCCTCCTTAAGATGGGCGCCATGGGGAGAATGCTTTTCCTCCAAACGGTCCAGTCCCAATTTAATCGCTGTCAGGGATTGGCCGGCTTCATCGTGCAGTTCACGGGCGATACGGCGACGCTCCTCTTCCTGGCTCTGGAAAAGTTTTCCGGTAAGCTGACTCAATTCCTGCCGATGCTGGCGTATGGTCTCTATGAGTCTTGTATTTTCGATCGCCCCCCCGAGAAAATTACCCAGAGAACCGATCAGGTGGACTTCATGGCGGCTGAGTACCCGTGAAGCGGATATATCAAGTCCGAAAAAACCAACCCCCCGTCCTTTAAAAGGCACCAGGAAGCAGGTTAGCCATGGTATCGGTTTTCCGCTCGGCGACGGATAGCTGACCTGAAAAGAGGGAAACGTCGGCTTGGGAGCAAGATATGTATCTTCTTCAATTAAGTGCTTTTTAAGCAGTTTATCCTTGAATATGACGTGATCTTTTTCACTCTGTAATGGATTGGGAAGTCCTGATTTGGCTTGCAGGACCGCTTTTTGTGCCTCAGAGTCGATTAAAAAAATAGCCCCGCGTTTCAACCGTAAGACATTGAGCACGTTTTCGAGGGTGAATTTCAGAAGCTGTTTGAGGTCGGTAACATCGTTTAAGGTTACCGCCAGGCTGTTTAAAATGGACAACTCGCGGTTTCGTTCCCTGATTTCTTCTTCCGTGTTTTTGCGCCGGGTAATGTCCTTGATAATGCCTTCGTATTCGACATTTCCGGTTTTGGTGTTTTCATATCTGCGGCTGGATATCAACACATGGATCGGCGAACCGTCCTGGCGCTTGAACTCCACTTCATAATCTTTTACAAAACCTTCCCGGTTGATAAGATCGATAAATTTATCTCTATCTTGAGCCTTGCGGTAGAAATTTTTTGTAGAACCAATCTTAATTAAATCTTCCTTGGATTGGTAACCCAGCATTTCGACCCCGGCCTGGTTCACGTCCAGTATGCTGCCCTGCAAAATGGATGTATAAATCATATCGTGACTGCCTTCAAAAATCCGGCGAAATTTTTTCTCTCTTCTGGAAATCTCCTCTTGCAGCCGCTTTAATTCCGTAATGTCTTTAAAAATTTCGAGTCCGCCGGCAATCCGCCCGGAACCATCACGGAAAACAGAGGTTGAGCAGATGATGGGTATCTCTTTACCTTCAATGTTGGTAATCATATACTCACGGTTATGGATATTTCTTCCCTCGGCAATGGCACGTTTTAAGGCGCAGTCGGACTCGCAGACAGAATTCTTGAATACATCTTTGCAGTACATGCCGACGGCATCATAGGCCGAAAAACCGGTGATTTTTTCGGCCGCCGGGTTGAAAAAGGTAATGCGCCATTCGTGATCGGTCGTAAAAAGCCCGTCCGGAATCCGGTTTAATATCTCGACAAAACTTTCTTCTTTTTGGTAGATACGCTCCAGCGCTTTGATATTATATTTGTGAATCTGGTCCGACAAAAAATAATTCCAGCCTTTCGGATGCCGCTCGCCCTGTTTCTTGAAATAGGAACACGTCAAACAAGAAGACAGCTTCTGGAAAAAGTCCTCTTCGATGTAATTGGTGCAATTGGTTTTAGGAATGAGCCAACATTCCATGGATGGCTTCCCATGGGCCGGGCAGAGCACATTGGCACAAGACAGTGCTTTCCAGCAGCTTTTCTTTTTTCCCAAGCTTTTGTCGTCAAGTGTGATTTTGATTAAATGATTTTCTAGCAACGAACTCACAGTAAGGGTCTCCCTTTGCCCGGCAGAGCGGTTCTTCAGCGCTAAAATCAAAGCACCCATCGGGATAATCATCGCCGTATATCAGATCCATGAAAGCTGCCGTTACGCCGCGCAGCATATAACATTTTCCTGAAGGGGCCGCACCGTAGCGTTCCAGATAGCCTGAGGCTTCATAGGAATCACTGACCCGGATGCGAAGTTTTTTCTCGGGTAAAATTTCTCTTACTTCCAGGTCTCCCCATCCAAATGCCACAGCGACAGCGGCAAAGCCGGATATTTGATCCTCTTTTTTTTCGATCATGGGGGTAACGATTTCTTCCCATTCCCAGGAATTGCGAATCCCCTGAAATGTTGCATAACCGCACTCCTGGGCAGCTTCAATGAGAAGAGATTTGGCTCTACGATTTTTACCGAGCTTTTGCTCAAAGTCAAAGCTGAGCCGATTGTAATACTGAACTGAAAAAAGAGACAGATAAACGCCAAATAGAGGAATAATCCCTTTGGATTCTCTTATCTGACTTCCTTCCATGACGGCATGGATTATCTTGGTACCGTCAATTGCCAATTAGGCCTCCTTGATATGAAACAGGCACTCTTCATCCCGCATCATTTTACAGCGTTTTTCCTCAACCGAATAGAATCCCAGCGACCGTTTGCAAATCGCCTCCAGGGCGCCTGCCATCCAGCCCCGGGTAAAATGGCATCCCGGTGTGTCCCGTTTGCCATGCTTGGCAAGCCACCCGGTGACATGATGACTTGAGGGGCTCACGACGTATCCACCCGCCGATCGAACCCGTTCAAAATGAATGACACCCAATCCGCAATTTTGAAATAAGATACCGGCCATTTCCAATTTCGATTTTAAGGTTTTGATCTGCGGATATTGATTGAGAAGATGCTGAAAGCTTGTATAGCTGGCTTCCTCGACCGATCTGAAAAGAAGCCCGATACCTTCTTTTCCCAGATTGTCCTCGATGGTTTTTTGAAGATTAATATTGTAATGATGACAATGCATCGCAGCCGGCTGTCCGGACAAAATTACCTTGTGACCCTCCCGGGCCAGTTCGCTTTTCCAGTCAAATACTGCCATTGGCTACCTCAAGTCAGCGTCTATAGCGCCCCATTTTTTTCCTTGTATCTTTTCTCAATTTCCGCGATTAACTCTTCCTGCATGGGTATGATGCTCTCGTATACCAGTTCGCCGTCCAGGGCGACACTGGGCAGGGATTTGGCCTGCAGCTCTCTGAAACGCTCTACCCCCTCCCGGGTGCGCATGTCCCACTCCTGCACCTCAATAATTTCCTGGATGTTATCCGGTAAAACCTTTACCGATTCCGCCATATAGACGCAGGCGGTTCACTGCCTGAAATCCGTCAGGAGCACATCGACCAATACCGGTTGTGTCAAGGGCGCCTCCTTACCGTTCTGCTTTCATTCAGTATCCAAAACCGGGTCCTTGGGCCACGTCGTAGATCCCGCCATGCGGGGGATTCTTTACTTATCACCGGCCTTAAGAAACATCTTGGCGGAATTCCAGGAATCAATGAGAATATCAAGTGTTCCCGGGCGGATTTCTTCACGCAAGCCGAACAGGGTATTAAACTCATTTGAGTTTTGTTTCATTGCCTCTTCCGACATGATCGGGGTGGCTATCAAAAGAGATCGTTCATAATCTTTGAACAGCCGCCGGGCCATATCCACGCTTAAGTTGCCGAATTCTTTATCAAACATCCTTTGCCAATGACGGGTCCAGCCTGGCGTCATAAAAAAAGTTCCGGCCACTTTACATTGTTCCTCATAATAGGCTCGGCGGCCGCCGATGACCAGGCCGACACAGTCATCCACCGGATGGTCTTCATCCATCGGGATAAATATCGGTACGCCGGCATCGGATAAAAGTTCATCCGGTTTTTCAAGTGCATTGCCGCACAAACCATATCCGAGTAATAAAGCGTCTACCCGGGATCCCATCTCGCAAGCCGCTTCAGCCAAACCCTCCTGGAGCAGTTTCTTGCGGTTGTGCAGACCCAACTCTAAAACGTGCACCAGGACTTCCAGGCGGTTTTCCGGATCCGATGCAAACGATTCAAGACCGGAAATTCGGTTGGGATTCACGGACCCGGTGGATTCAAGCGCTTCGAGCATACGAACCGAACGGCTGTTTTCCAAAACGGTGATCCGGGCAATATCTTTATCGGTATTTAGTAGATAGGCAAATTCCAGTTCTAAAATTTCACAGGTTAATATTCCGAATATGGCCATATGGTTTTGCCCCTATTTCCAGCATGCTTGATCGAATGCCTGATTGTTATCGTACGCAAACGTTATCGTAATGCTCATGATACGATTAAATCTTGGTTTGATTTCGGATGGCGATCCATAAACCGCATATTTTATGGAACAAATTACAGTTTTATTTGTATTTGTCAGTCTATGTGTATGAAATACGGCCGCAAGTGTCAAATGGCTTTCCATTTAATAGCGATCTCAACGGTTTATTCCTTACCAGAGATAATTCAGAAAAGCTCAATCAGATCTTTCCTCGCCGTTTCCTCATCGCCAGAACAAGCACCAGGCCGGCTGCAAACCCTCCGATATGCGCAAACCAGGCAATACCGCCTCCCGAGAGTTTCCCGTACTCAGCCGTGGCGCTCAAGATCTGAATCAAAATCCAATAACCGAGCAAAATGATCGCCGGAATTCGAACAATACGAATAAATACGAATAGAATCAAAAGGGTCTGTACCCGGGCACCCGGAAAGAGAACCATATAGGCTCCCAGAACCCCTGCAATGGCGCCGCTGGCACCGATCACGGGGACTTGTGAATCGAGATTCATAAATCCGTGCACAAAGGTGGCTGATATTCCACACAGAATATAAAAGAGCAGATACCGCATATGCCCCAGCCGATCTTCCACATTATCCCCAAAGATCCAGAGATAGAGCATGTTGCCCAGCAGATGCAGCCATCCGCCGTGTAAAAACATCGAGCTAAAAAAGGTAAGCGGAAACGGAACCAGATTAGGTGGTCCAACATCTTTGAAATGGGAAAATTCATACGGGATAAATCCCAAACGCAGAAATAGGGGGGAGGCCTCTTGGTTGACGATAAGAATCTGCCAGCCAAAGATGGACATGTTGCCAATGATCAGAAGGATATTGATAAAAGGAATTGTGTGGGAGGGATTATCATCTTTTAGAGGGATCATGCGCTAAATTCGTTGAGGCAATTTCAAAACGCCGTTGTTTGGCCAAAGATCTTGTAACCGTTCAAGGGTTCAGAGGTTCAGAGTTCAGAGGTTAAACGAAAGCTAAGTTTCAGGATGTGTATGATCATGCCAATGATTCGTCAACAGAATTATACCTCAAACGATCGGTTCAAAGGTTGTAATCCGTTGAAATCCTTTTCTTTACAACACAATACTCAGATCTGCCTCTTTTACCCAATGAGTGAAACATATGCGTTGCTCATATTGAGGCATCATTCTTATTGATATGAGCCAATTAGCAATCTTCAACCCGGAACCATGAACGTTGAACCGCTCAACCCAGGTTATATTTAGGTTATAAAAGCACTTCCCTTAATTGACAATCTTGGATGTCTATTGTTATAGAGAGGTCCATCCAATCGAGTCAAAGCTCGATTGGATGTTGTTCGTTTAAGATTTAACTAATAACCCCCCAGTTGAGCCTTTTTCGCTCAAATGGGCGGAATAACGGGCACGGAGTGAAGCACAGCGCTAGAATGAGTTTTAGAAAAGAGGCATAAAACCATGAAGGGGTATATTCAGGTATATACAGGGAATGGGAAAGGTAAAACAACAGCGGCCATCGGTTTGGCCATCCGTGCCGCCGGTGCCGGGCTTAAAGTGTTTATCGCCCAGTTTATCAAGCTGGGTGAATACAGCGAAATCAAAGCCTTAAGGCGGTTTTCGGATCGTATCGTCATCGAGCAGTATGGATTGGGACGGTTTTTGAAAGGAAATCCATCTGAAAAGGATTTTAGGATTGCCCGCACCGGGTTCCAGAGGGCATGGGACATCATGGCTTCCGGGGTATTTGATATCGTTATGCTTGAAGAGGCCAATGTTGCCTGTCGCTACGGATTGATCAAGGAGCAGGAAATGTTGAAATTAATGGATTCTAAGCCGGCCGATGTAGAGTTGGTTATCACCGGCCGTGGTGCCCTGCCTTCCGTCATTGCGAAAGCCGATTTGGTGACGGAGATGCAAGCCATTAAACATTATTACGAAAGGAACATAACCGCTCGGGTGGGGATTGAGAAATAGGCTTTAATATGAGAGTCGTCCAAAAGGGCGCAAAAGATCCCAATATGCGCATTTCATACGGCACGGAACGCGAAGGAATCCGACGCGCTAGGAAGCGTACGGCCGAATTTTGTGCCCAAAAGGGACGCCGTCCAAGGATCCTTGTGGGCCGCATTCATTCCAACAGCTCAGATCGTGAAATCAAAACAATCGCCGCGGCCTTGGCGGATGCCGGCTTTGATGTGGATATCCACACATCGGTTCAGCTGCCCCATCATATGGCCCGGATGGCTGTGGACAATGATGTCCATGCGGTGGGCCTCCCTGGAACTGTGGCCCGGAATTACGAATTCGTTTCGCAATTGATAAATGCGCTTCACAAGGCAGAACGCGCGGATATTGTTGTGGCGGTTTGGGAGGTTTTTAAGTCAGATCAGCTGGATAGGCCCAAGAATAAAAGACTGGGTAATCTTGTTATTTTTGAAATGGAAACGCATATTTCGGTTTGCGTTGGTCGGATTTTGGAAAAATTGGCTTAGGTTGGGAGGGCTAACCACCCAAATAGGCTTTTTTCACCTGTTCATTTTCTCGTAACTCTTTCGAGTCGCCTTTTAGGACGATGTTTCCGGTCTCCAGGACGTAACCTTTCTGGGCCAGGGCCAGGGCCAGACGTGCATTCTGCTCCACCAGAACAATCGTTCTGCCTCCTTCGTGGATATCCCTGATGATTTTGGCGATCTCAAGGCACATAAGAGGCGACAAACCCAATGAGGGCTCATCCATCAAAAGCAACTTCGGATTGGACATCAGGGCCCGTCCCATGGCCAGCATCTGCTGTTCTCCGCCGCTCATGGTTCCGGCCGACTGCTTTTGTCGTGATTTGAGAATCGGGAAATGCTGAAAAACGTCTTCCAGGTCTCTTTTTATGCCGTTCCCCTCGGAATTTTTCCTCAAAAAGGCCCCCAGTTCCAGATTCTCCAGTACCGTCATATTAGGGAAAACTCTTCTTCCTTCAGGAACTTGAGCGATTCCGGCCCGATTGATTTTTTCGGGCGGGAGCCGATCTATTCTCTGCCCTTCAAACAAGATTTCTCCCGTGGTCGGATGCTCGAGGCCGGAGATCGTCCTTAAAGTGGTACTTTTACCTGCTCCGTTGGAACCGATAAGGGTGACAATTTGGCCCTCTTCCACTTCAATGGAGATGTTACGAATAGCGTCCACCTTGTTATAATGAACGGTAATGTCTTTGACATTGAGCAACAATTTTTTCTCCTCCTCGTTAGGCTGCAACCTCTTCTCCGCCCAATAGGGCCACAACTTCTTCTCCGCCCAGATAGGCCTCGATGACGTCCGGATTCTCTTGGATCTGCTTGGGCAAACCCTCGGCCAATTTTTTCCCGAAGTTCAGAACACTTATTTTGTCGCAGATGCCCATCACCACCTTCATATCATGTTCTACCAGCAAAATGGTCATTGCCCACTCATCTCGTACCTTTTTGATTAAGCCTGTCATGTGTTGCGTTTCCGTGGGATCCATACCGGTAACCGGTTCATCCAACATGAGCAGCTTGGGTTCAGTAGCCAGAGCAATGGCAATACCCAATGCCCTTTGATGGCCATGCGGGAGGTTATAGGCCAGTTCATCCTTGAGGTTCGACAGGCCCATAAAGTCGATGATTTCCAGGGCCTTCTTCTCGTGCTCTATTTCAATGCGCCGGTTTGTTCCGAGTATGGTACTGAAAAGTCCTGCCTTGACTTGTAAATGACGAGCCACCAACACATTGTCCATAACAGAGAATTTATTGAAAAGGGCAGTCCGTTGAAAAGTTCGCACAACGCCTATTTCCGCTATTGCACTTGCTTTGAGGCCGGATATTTCTTTTCCCTGGTATGTTATTTTTCCTGTTGTGGGCTTGTAAACCCCGCTGATGACGTTAAATAGGGTTGTTTTTCCCGCCCCATTCGGTCCGATGACGCCTCTAATCTCTCCTTGCTCCACTTCCAGATTCAGCTCACTTATAGCCGCCAATCCACCGAAATTTTTGCTTAAACCTCTCACCTCGAACATAGCCATAAGCGCTTCTTCCCCTTCCTAGTTTGACTTCGTAACATTACTTTTTGCGCTGCTTTGGGGCGATGAGTTTCTTTTGG
>CAZHAH010000104.1:0-19818 GCA_964530095.1 uncultured Desulfobacteraceae bacterium
CCTCAAGGATGAAGCCAAGCTGCGTACCGTTGCCGCCCGAATCGGGATTGAAAACGGCGCTAAATCGACCAATGAACTTGCCGCGGCAGTGGCCCACAAGGCACTGGCAGAATTTTCGGAAAAAGACTCGCCTCTTTTATGGGCTGCTTCCACGGTGACCCAAGGGCGAATCGACGCATTCCTACAGCACGGCGTCGTCCCCACCGGGATTGACAGTGTGGTGGCAGAAATCATGCACCGCACCACTTACGGCGTTGACGCCGATCCGATCAATCTTCTTTTGGGTGCCGTGAAATGCGCTTTGGCGGATTTTGCAGGCTGCCATCTGGCCACCGATATAAGCGATATTCTGTTTGGCACACCCCAGCCGGCGGTTACCGGCGCCAACCTGGGCGTTATCAAGAATGATGCCGTCAATATTGCACTGCACGGACATATCCCGCTCTTAAGTGATATGATCGTCCAGGTGGCCGGAGAAACCGATTTAAGCGAAGCCGCCCGGGCGGCAGGCGCCACAGACGGCCTCAACATCGTCGGGGTGTGCTGCACCGGCAATGAAGTCATGATGCGGCATAAAATTCCCATGGCCACCAGTTCGGTTTCCCAAGAAATGGCCATCCTGACCGGAGCACTGGATGCCATGGTTGTGGATTATCAATGTATCATGCCGGCCCTTTCCAACGTGGCCGACTGTTATCATACGAAACTCATCACCACCATGCCCATTGCCAAAACCCCCCAGGCCGTGCATATCGAGTTCTCCGCAGAATCGGCCCGAGAGACAGCCCGTAAAATCATCCACGAAGCCATCGATGCGTTTAAGCGCCGCGATCCGGCTAAAGTTACCATTCCGGACATAACGAGCTCCGCTGTAGTGGGGTTTTCCACCGAAGCCATCCTTTCCGCCCTTGCACTTGTCAACCCGGATGATCCGTTGAAGCCCCTTATCGATAATATCGTTGAGGGAAATATCTTTGGTGTTTGCCTGTTTGCCGGGTGTAACACCGTGAAAATCACCCAAGATGCCAATTACATCCAGATGATCAAGGAATTGGCCCGTAAAAATGTTCTCATCCTGGCCACAGGCTGTGCCTCAGGTGCTTTCGCCCGTCACAACTTTATGACCCCGGAAGCCACCCAAGAATATGCCGGTGAGGGGTTAAAAGCGGTATTGACAGCGGTGGGCGAAGCCGCGGGGCTTGGCGGTCCCCTGCCTCTGGTCCTTCACATGGGCTCCTGTGTGGACAACTCAAGGGCCGCGGATGTGGCTGTGGCCGTGGCCAATAAGCTCGGTGTGGATCTCAACCAGCTACCGGTGGTGACCTCGGCCCCGGAGCCGGTCTCGGAAAAAGCCGTAGCCATCGGCACCTGGGCCGTAGCGGCCGGCCTCCCCACCCATATCGGCGTGATACCCCCGGTCCTCGGTAGCAAGATCGTTACAGAGGTGCTAACTTCGACCGTCAAAGACCTTTTCGGCGGCTATTTCATCGTGGAGACGGATCCGGTGAAGGCGGCCGATGCCCTTGTGGCGGCCATGGCCGAAAGACGCAAAGGTCTCGGACTTTCAGCATAAAGGGAGGATAAAATGGACGCCATATATGTAAGACCCGACAGATGCATGGGGTGCAAGAGCTGCGAAATCGGCTGTGCCGTCCAGCATTCTGAAGACAAAACCTTATTTGCAGCGCTGATGCAAAGCCCGCCGCCCATGAAACGGATTTTTGTGGAAGCGGCCGAGGCCACTAAGTTACCGATTGTTTGCCGCCATTGCGAAGATGCACCGTGTCTCAATGCCTGCATCAGTGGATGCCTCTATCAGGATGAGAATGGATTCGTCCGGCGGAAAAAGGAGCGCTGTATCGGGTGCTGGACCTGTTTGATGGTCTGTCCCTTTGGTGTGGTGACGCGCGATGGAATTAAACACCTCGCTGTTAAGTGTGACCGCTGCCACAAACTGGATGTGCCGGCCTGTGTCGATGCCTGTCCAACCAAGGCCTTGGTCCTCAAAGACCTGGATGAAATACCTAAGGAAAAACGGCAGCAAATCATACTGACCGAAACGGCTGCAGAGGTGTGACATGGAATATTTAATCGTAGGCGGGAGCATTGCAGGTGCTACGGCGGCCAAGGCCATCCGGGCCAACGACCCTGATGGGAGCATTACCATGATTACGGCCGAAAAGCCGTTTTACTACCGCCCCATGATACCGTCGCTTATTGATGGGAGCATGGCCGAGGGAGACATCGCCTTTCCGAAAGAGCTTGCGGAAGGTTTGGGGGTGCAGGTTGTGCATGACCAGGCCGCAACCCTTGATGCGGAAAATAAAATAATTACGGCGGTGTCCGAAAATCGGTTTCATTTCGACAAACTTTTGATCGCCACCGGGAGTGTGCCGCTTATCCCCGGTGTACCGGGTATTGAAAGGGCGTTGCCCTTAAGAACTTTACATGACGCCGATAAAATTAAGACCGCCGCAACCGCAGCGAAAAAAGCGGTCATCCTGGGCGGCGGTCTAGTGGGCATCAAAGCAGCCGTCGCCCTCACTCAACTGGGGATTGCTGCCACAATCATCGAAAAACTGGATCAGATACTCTTTCCGCGGCTTGACCCTAAAGGTGCCGGTATGGTCCTGGCTAAACTCGAAGAGGCCGGTATCAAAGTCATCCTGACCGACACCATCTTTGAGGTGCTCTCGGCGGGTGTACGCCTAGCCTCTGGTGAAGAGATCGAGGCGGATCTGGTGGTCGTGGCCATTGGAACACGGCCCAATACAGATTGGCTGAATGGGTCCGGGCTAAGAATCGATCAGGCGGTGGTGGTGGATGAAAAGATGCAAACATCGGCTTCGCAGGGATTACGCACTTCTAATTAACCACTCACAAACGATTTCACTGGAATAGATAAAATAATCTCTATAACCTTTCATTTGGGCCATTTCCTTATCAGTAACCTCTGCTCTGAAGGGAAACTCCAATGAAAGAGGTTGCCCTGAACTCTCCATACTTTAGCTGTGGCATACTCATAGCCATGTATTTCCTCATCGCAACTATAACAAAAGAACGGGACTAAAAACTGTATTCGATTGTAAACCATAGCTTGTCTCTATCTCTAAGCGGGCCAAATCGTGTGTCCTCCTCATAGTCGATCACACCCAATTCCACTCCCAGTTGCAAATCATCGGTTAACTTATAACGTGCCGTCAGGGTATGGATAAATCCCTCATCTTCCACTTGATAGACGCCTAAGTACTGTAGGGTAAGGGTTTCATAAAGGAAGTCGCGGAATACCGACAGGGACACGAACGGATCGTTGCGCGGGCTTTGCACCTGGGACGGCTCCCATTCAAGGATATGCTGGTTGCCGACTTCACCCGCAATGGTGGTGTTGTCCTGTGCGGTGTATTCCACACCAATGGACGCATCGATGGTATCACGTTTGACGATATTGAATTGATCGTCCGCAAAGCTGCGCCCGAATTTGCAAGCGCCTTCAATTTTCAACAAGTAACTGCCAAAAGCAATACCGGCAGCAGCACCGAGCATCTGGTAACGCGGGAAACGCTCTTGGAGCAGGATTCTGCCGTCTTGCACACCCACAGCTTCATACCCCGGCTGGTTGCTCAACACATCTGCAACCATGACCGACAGGTCGGCTTTTGCGATGGAGCGCCACCAGCGTGCGGCAAACACCATATCGTCCACATCAATGTCGTCACGGAGGACTCGGAACGAATCACTGGGAAACAGGTCGATGAAATACGCTGAACCACGTTCGGGAAGGCGGTCACCTTTGGCATAAAGGGCCACGATAAATTGGAACTCGCCGATGTCGAAAAATTGTTCCACGTTGATCATGGGTCGTCCAAATCGGCTGTCTTCCAGGGTCGGGAACAGAAATTCAGAAGTGTCTCGCGGGCTGATGATATCGGTGACCACCGCGCCTTCGGATTCCCCCCAGACGACGATCTGCTGGCCCACCTTGACAGCGGTGTTGGCAGAACTGAACTGGACATAGGCTTCGCGCAAATTGCCCCACACCCGCTGGTTTTTTCCCCTGGCTTTCGAACGATGATCGTCATCCCAAAACACAAACATTTTGCCATCGAAGCGAAGAAAGGCGGATCGAGCCAGGGGCTGATCCAGTTCCAGCCGTAGCGATGAGCGGTTGGTGACCGTCTGATTGGTTTCCAGGCCGTAGCCGTATTCCTGTGCTAAGGTAACACGGCTATTGGTCTTAAGTGTTTGCCAAACACTGGCGGAGGCGTTCGGGTTCGGTTCCCTACCGTCGGTCTCGAAGACGTCTTCTCCTTCATCGAGCGAATCTTGGGACGGTACCGGGGCAATCGCTTCAAATTCTGTTTCATCGGTATCCAGAGGCGTGGTTGCATGGGCCGGCGAGCCCTGGATGGCGGCAATCAACAACAAGACTATGACGAGACACTGCTTCATAGACTGCCGCGTCACTTCACGATATGACTGAACTGTGTCATGAGCCGTTCGCGAAACGATTGATTAGTGAGGCTACGCTGGGTGAAATAGGGATCGCCAATGTCTACATTGAGTTTGATGGCTTCAACGTTGATGATGGAAATCCGACTGGTCATCAGATTGTTGACCTCGATTTTACGGACCACCCAGATACCGTCGATGTTTTCAACGCCTTTAAAGGTCATGCGCTTGACCTTGCGGCCTTTTCGATCAAAGAGGATCCGTTTCAACACCAGGTTGCGATCCTTATCCACCCAGTCCAAGGACTTGCCGTAACTGGTGCGCGAGCGGTAGACGTCGGTGGGCCGGGATTCAATCACCCAGCAGGGGCGCTTCCGGTAGGATTCGCTTTGAAGATAGGTGTAGGTGTAATTGTTGAGTTTCCGGGCCTCAAGATCCTCAAAAGTGATTTCCGAGCCGAAGAAACTGCCGGTTTTGGGCTGGTCGCTGTCGCCTGAAGCAATGCGTTTGACCTTTCCCAGCGCCGACAAATAGATCCATTGATCGCTGTCCCGGGCATCGTCGTCGTAGTCGTACTGCAGGAAACCCACCCCGCGCTCGGACACGGGTTTCACCAGAATGGTGAGTCCCTTGGTATCTTTGCCGTTCGGCCCATAATCCTTGGCAAATTGCTGTATGACTTTCTCGCGGGGCGTTTCCGTGCAGGAAATCGAACGTCCCGTTTTGGCGTACTTACAGGTGGACACGCGGATGAGGGACACCTGGCTGCGGCCATCATCACGGTCAAACACCGATTGCATCACGGTTCTGGGATTTATTGCTTCCTCAGCCCGTACTAGAGTTGGGGCTGTCCCAACGAAAAGCCCGATGATGACGTAAATGGTTCTGGCGTTTTTAATCATTTCGGATAATGACAATAATCGCGTCATGGGGTAACTCCTTTGATTTGTTCGTCGGTCACCGTTGCTGTGTGACGTCGGCCGAGAATGGCGGGCAGCAGCAGCAGATCGCAGGCCAGAGCCGTGAACATGGCGATGGCGCTGAGCGTGCCGAAGTAGGCAAGTCCTTGGCTGCTGGACAACAGGAAGATCAAGAAGCCGGCCGAGAGGACAATGGACGTAAAGGTGATGGCTTGCCCCACCTCGCGATACGTGTTTAGTATGGCTTCCGCGGCGCATGTACCGTGGGACCGTTCCATCTGGTAATCGGTCATGAAGTGAATGGTGTCATCGACGGCAATTCCGATGATGATCGGTGCGACCAGCAGGGTATGCACTTCCAGCGGAATACCGAAGAAGCCCATCACACCGAATCCGGCCAGGATCGGAAACAGGTTTGGCAACATAGCGATCAACCCGGTGGTGAAGCTGCCCATCACCAGGGGCATAAGCAGCATGATAATGGCAAAGGCAACACCGAAGCCCTGGATCTGTGATTTGGTCACGTAATCGGACAGGCGGGTCATCATCGGCACCTGTCCGGTTAGAGTGACTTTTAGATCTTGATACGTTGCCTTCAGCGGGGCAAAGGTGTTATTCAGCAGCGTTTCGATGCCATTGAAAAGCTTAACGCCTTCTTTTGTACCGATGTTTTTTAACACCAGGCTGATCCTGCCCTTGCGGTAGTCATCGGTGATCATCTGGCGGCGGTCCTTGGCATTGGAACTCTCAAACAGGAACAATACTTGTGACAAGGCGTTTTTATCCTTGGGGATCACGTTGTAGTCAGGGCGGCCCTCGTTGAGCATTTTGTTGACGTTTTTCGCTATATTGGCCAACGAGACGGTTTTGGTGACCACGCCTTGGTAGCGCTGCTTTATCTCGGCTTGAATGGCGTCAATCCGGGTCATAATCGTCGGGTCTTTAAATCCGTCGCTCACTCCGGTATCCAGCATAATTTCCAGATTGGAAGAGCCCGCCATCACGCGGTCGACGGCTTCCACTGCTTGTCGCACAATGACGCGAGGTTTAAGCGATTCGATGTTATTTGAGTCAACTTGTACTTTGGTGCTGCCAAAAAGCAGGACGGCCCCCAGGACAGCAAAGGTCAGCATAATCGGCGTGCTCCGGCGGCGGGAAACCCCTTCCATCCAGTCCAGCAAAACCTGTAACCGCTCGGGTTTTGCTGCTTTCGCAGGTGCCTCTTTTTTCCGGGGAGCCCATAGCTCCAACATAACGGGCAACACAAGCACGGTTATGGCAAAGGCCGTCCACACGCCGAAGCCGGCAGCTACACCGAACTCACCGATAGGGCGGATTGGCACAAACGCCAGGGCGAACAAGCCGATGGAGGTGGTCAGCGACGTCAGAAAACAGGCCACACCGGATTTCTTGAAAACCAAGCGCAACGTATCGGGGTGGTCTTCGCCCTGACCGCGGAAATAAATGTAACCGGAGAGTATGTGGATCGCATCGGCCACACCCACCGCTAGGATTAGAAAAACGATGATCTGGGTAAAATTCGTGGCCATAAGGCCGGTCCAGCCCATGAATCCGAAGGTGTAGATCATGCTGAACACCACAATGGCCATTGGCCAGACAATGGAGCTCACCGAGCGGAACAGGATGAACAGGATCAGAGCCACCAGAACCAGGGAACCGACCATAATCACGCCCATTTCTTCTCCCATCGCCTGGTAAGCCCAGGCCATTTGAACCGGGGTGCCGACCTTGTAATATTCAAAAACATCGGTGTACTTATCCTGGTCGAGAATTAGGTTGAGTTGATCGACGGCAATCTTATACTCCGGCAGTTCCGTCTTCTTGAAGGTGATGGCCTCGGTCTGGGTTGAGCTGGCCAACACGCCTTCGGCAAAGTCCTCCTCGGCATCTAGCGAGCCTGCAGTGGCTGGGCTTGGCTCCTCATCGACCAGGATTTCGGCATTGAAATCGGTACGAATAAGGATACCGCCGTAGCCAGAGTCTTCAGAGAGGTACAAACCCGGGTAGACTGTATCATTAATAGCCTGTTGTCGAACGACTTCTCGCTCTGCATCCGTTGCCGGCAACCCTTTATCCAGAAAATCCCGCGAGAGCAAGGTGTTGCCTCTCGCTTCCAGGTAATCCGCATTGATCAGGGTGCGAACTTTGGTGAGATGATCAATGGGGTTTTCCTGGCCCCTAATTGCGGATTCAATCTCGTTTTGCAGAGCTTGCAGCGCTTTTAGCGAGCGCTCGGACAGCACATCGCCGTCTTTGGCCCGGTAGACGATAAAGATGGTCTCATCGCTGCCAAAGGTGGAACGTAAGTCATTGTAAGCTTGTTTGATGGGATCGCTTTCTGAAAAGAAAGACTCTGTGGAAAGGTCGGTTCTAATTTGCGTAATGCCGCTGCCGATTACGGCTGTGAATACCAAAAACAGGACCCAAACGATCCCCTTGCGTCGGCGCAGTTTATCCGGCAAATTTTCAAAAAACCGGCTGAGCTGTTTTAACAACGTTTGCATCGTTTCACCTCACTTAAATAGACGGTGTCTTTCATTACCGTCATAATGTTACTTTTTGTTTTAAAGTTGGGATTGCTGGCGAATCATGTCGTCGAGCCAGGTCAGCTCAAAGACGTGGTGTTTGTAGACAAAATCGATACCTATATGCATCTGGCGAATTTCTTTCGGGATTTCACGTAACTCAGCTACCCGTGCCGCCAAGGCTTCCCGGCGCTGTTCGAGCAGGGCAATTGCCTCTTCCTGTGGTAGGAAGCTCAAAAAATTGAGTGCGATGGCACTTGGCATTTCGGCGGCGGTATATCGGGCCAGGCTTTCCCGGAGCATCTTTTGAAAAGCTTTCTCGCCGGCAACCGTGATTTTGTAGACTTTACGTGGCGGACGGTTACCCTCGCGTTCCTCCTGGCTTTCTACCCAGCCGGTTTTTTCCATTTCTCCGAGCAACCGGTAGGCATTGCCTTTCTTGATCGAGATACCCAGACCAACATTTTTTTCCAGCTCACTATGCAACATATAACCATGCATTTCATGAGCGTGCAGAATACCAAGGAGCAGGAGTCTTTTTTCCATTTTGCCACCTCTAATTAGTCATTTGTGATTATTTACAGTCAAATATAGTCATTTATGATTATAATGTCAAGAGGAAATTTTTATTCTTCAAGTTTTTTTGGCTTGGGGCTATATCGGAGACGGGACAGACGGGTGTATCTTTTTTAAAAAAACGAATAATTATCGTCAAGGAAGCTGTCCACGCAGGCTGAATTTTGGGAAAGAACCGGTGTCTTATTCGGACATTGATTCGAGAAGGCGGCTATGGAGACCCGAATAGGTGATAATGTTGAGCGTTTGAGCGTTCCATAGCCGTTTGTTATAAGAGAAACACACGCCGATAACGTCCTTGAGTTTTCGTGAAGTGTCGAAAAAATAGTGTATAGCTAATAAGTACCGCATAACCTCTAAGGCTGTATAATATTATTACAATCCTATATTTTCCTTCAGATCAAAAAGAGAGCAACAACAGTTCAGGTAAAAGATATCGAGTTATAGTTTGAAACAATGAACGCCATATAACAAGGCGCTCATCGTGCCAAGGTAAACTAAACCTGAGACCTTGGAATTGGGATTAATACCATGAAATTGATTATTGTTATCCAGTGGGTGATTTCGAGATAATTCGGATAGCTCCCACCTGGCTAACCTGTATCTGCCTGGGGTGGCTGGTCGTGATCGGTCAAAAAGCAGCGCCGAAAAGACCGCCCTGCTGAAAAAATGATCTTTAAAGAAAGGGGCTATTTTTTAAAATTTTTTCCGCAGGGGTACGCTAAGAGGTACGCTCGGCCGATTTTAAGCAAAAAATAGACAAAAATGGTGATCTAAAAATCATTATAAATTATAGCGCAAGCTTTTTTATGACGTATTCATTTTTAGGGAGAGAGAAAGACATGAGTTTACCGCAAGATGTCGCTATTCGCGAGGTCGGACCCCGAGATGGGTTCCAAATGGAACGGGAGTTCATCCCCACGGACACGAAAATAGAAATTGTCAACACTTTGATAGATGCCGGTTTGCGTCGGTTTGAGGTAACCTCTTTTGTCTCACCCAAGGCGATTCCCCAGCTGCGCGACGCGGCCGAATGAGATTGAAAACCTGCGTTGTGAAGCTGCACGGTACGGCTGGGTTAGACCCGGATACAAAAGCGGGTTGCCACCGGTGAAAGAGACATGCCCTCTGACGTTGCGTCGCTCATAGAACCTTTCCAAGTCATTGAGAACCCTTGGCCCTTGCGCAAGGGACATGGGGGTCCACCGGCTGCGATCGTAGCAGTGCCGGCACTGCAGATCGCAAGCCTGCGTCACGTGTCACTGCAAAGTGAAAACCGATGGACTCAGGTATAAATCCGGGATCTCCGCATTCAAATTCATTCTAAAAAAAGATTCTCAAACACCTGGGTTTGTGGGATGTCAAACGCAAACCAACTCCGCGAGCAAATGGCCCGCCACCTGAAGCCATTATCGTCTATGATGAGTTATCATCGCCCAGCGCGGATGATTACCTGATCGACGCTGATTATCAGATGGAAACCTACCTTTAAAATATCCAGCTGAGGCCATAGCGGTGGGCTATGCTCAAACGGGTCTAAATTTGCAATCCCGGCAATAAAAAATAATCTTGACAGCAAAACCTGCTTTGGCTATCCAGATGGATATTTTTTGCGTTAATGGCCACTTCAATATGTTGGGTTGTAGCTGAAACTGATACACAATTCACCATTGTCGATTTATCCGCTTGAAAAAAGCAACTTCTTATCTTTCCATACAAGAAATGCATTGATCGCCAAAAAAAGTATGATAGAAATTAATTTGTCTGAATTCAATTAATTTGGTCTTACCCATTTCGATCGGACTTAAAAACCCAAGAAGAGTTTATGTAGGTTTTAAGTAAAAGAAGGAGCTTTTTATGGCTATAATAACTGCCTCAAGCCGCGGACAAATCGTTATTCCAAAAAATATTAGGAAGCAATTAAATATTACCCCCGGGAAAAAGCTCTTGATCAAAGCTGAAAAGGATCAGGCCATTATCACGCCGCTGCCGGATGACCCGGTAGAATTTTTTTGTGGTTTTTTCAAAGATAGATCATCGCTGACCAAGGCACTCATAATTGAACGGCGCAAGGAGCGGAATCATGAGTCGAAAAAAACTGCTGGATAGCTTTGCACTTTTGACCTATTTGAATAAAGAGCCTGATTTTGAAAAGGTGAAATATACCCTTGCCAAAGCGCAGGAAGCCGGGAACTCTGTTTTAATGAATGAAATCAATGTGGGAGAAACATATTATATCCTTTTCCGAAAAAGAGGAGTAGAAAAAGCAGACTATTTTTTGGATACTGTTTTGGCGGGGCTTCCCATTGTTACGGTTCCGAATAATTTTGAACACGTGATTGACGCTACCAGAATAAAGGCTGAATATCCACTTTCTTTCTCGGATTGTTTTGCCGTGGCCACCGCCCGGCGAGAGAGTGCGATCGTTTTGACAGGAGACCCGGAATTCAAAAAAGTTGAACATCTTGTGGAAATTGAATGGCTCGGCAAATAAATTGAATGATTGGTGTATTCGTTTTTAAGGAGAGAGAAGGACATGAGTTTACCGCAAGATGTCGCTATTCGCGAGGTCGGACCCCGAGATGGGTTCCAATATGAATTGAAATTAAAAGTTGAAGATAAAATAAAGTGACATGTCTAAAATCGATTTAAAATATATTTTGTCCATCGATCTAGGAACTTCCGGCAGCAAAACCGCCCTTGTATCGACTCGCGGTGAGGTGGTCGATTTTGAATACCAGGAGGTTGCCTTGCACCTGCTCCCACACGAAGGGGCGGAACAGAACCCCGGTGACTGGTGGGATGCCATCATGACAACCTCCAAAAAGCTGCTCGCAAAGGGTCTGGTCCCGGTGGAGGACATTGTAGCCATCAGCTGTTCCACCCAATGGGTAGGAACTGTGGCTGTGGACCGTGAGGGCAATCATTTGATGAATGCCATTATTTGGATGGATTCCCGCGGAGCTAAGTATGTCAAGGAACTCACCGCCGGGCTCATTAAAATTGAAGGCTATGATATCCTTAAACTCCTCCGCTGGATAAAACTGACCGGCGGTGCACCGGCCCAATCGGGGAAAGATCCGGTGGGCCACATTCTGCTCCTCCGGAATGAGTATCCGGCAGTGTATCAAAATGCATACAAATTCCTCGAACCCAAAGACTATATTAATTTGCGCTTTACGGGCAAATTTGCGGCCTCTTTTGACTCGATTACCTGTCATTGGGTGACCGACAACCGCGACATTTCAAAGATTGCCTATCACGACGGATTATTTCGGATTACCGGCCTTGAGCGGGAGAAATTGCCCCTACTCAAGCGATCCATCGATGTCCTCGGCCCGGTTAAAAAGGAAATCGCCGCCGAATTGGGGCTAAGCGAAGATGTTCAGGTGGTGATGGGCTCGCCCGATATCCAGGCTGCGGCCCTGGGCTCAGGAGCGGTGCGTGATTATGAAGGGCATCTTTACATCGGAACCTCGTCCTGGATCTCAGCGCATGTGCCCTTTAAAAAGACCGATGTCCTGCATAGTATCGCTTCGATCCCCAGCTCCATTCCGGATAAATATTTAATCGTCAATGAGCAGGAGACGGCCGGAGCCAGCTTGACGTTTCTGAAAAACAATATTCTTTACCACCAGGATGCATTACTTCGGGAAGAGGCCCAGCCCGATGTGTATAAAATATTCGATAAAATTGCCGCCAAAGCCCCGGCCGGAAGCAACCAGGTCATCTTTACGCCCTGGCTCAATGGGGAACGAACCCCGGTGGAGGACAATTCGGCGCGAGCGTGTTTGTACAATTTATCCTTAAAGAGTAACCGCGAAGATATCATCCGGGCCGTATTCGAAGGCGTGGCCTTCAATCAGCGTTGGGCCCTAAAATACATCGAAAGATTTATGGGTCGCCCAGTGAATCCCATCCATATGGTAGGCGGAGGAGCTGCCTCGGATATTTGGTGCCAGATTCATGCCGATGTTCTCAATCGAACCATCAGACAGGTCAAGGATCCGATCCAGGCCAACGCCCGCGGTTCGGCATTTATCGCTTCCGCGGCTCTGGGCTATATGGATTTCAGTGACATACCTAAGCACATCCAAATCAAGGATGTGTATAAGCCCAATCGGGACCATCGCAAAATCTATGATGAACTGTTTCAGGAGTTTCTGAATATTTACAAACAGAATAAGTCGATTTTCGCACGGTTAAACCAAGTATCTTAATTCGTAAATTTGATAACGTATTTTATGTTAATAGGCTTTTTCACCGCAAAGACGCAGAGGCCGCAAAGATTCATTCAGTGCAATACACCTTTTCGGGTAACGAAAAGCTGCATACTGCATCGCCTACGGCGAGTTTTAGGACTTGCTGAAATTTGGTCTGTTATGCCCGAAGGCTGAACACAGCCTCATGAAATCAGATGTGAAGTCCCGCTTTTAAGCGGGGGCTTGTTGTTTTTCCTGATCGGTCGCCCCGATCAGGAAAAGGCATTGGCATAAACTCTGCGAACTTTGCGCCTTTGCGGTGAGGTAAAATATAACTAAATCATAGGAGTGAGTATGAAATTGTTGAGAGTCGATATGACCCGTAAGTCCATCTCGGTGGCAGAGGTACCCGAAGATTACATCGGTCTGGGCGGACGGGGACTGACGTCCATTTTAATCGATGCCGAAGTGCCCCCGCGCTGCGACCCGTTGGGACCGGAAAACAAATTGATTTTTGCACCGGGTCTATTGAGCGGGACAAAGCTGGTAAACACAAGCCGGCTCTCCATCGGTGCCAAAAGCCCTCTGACGGACGGCATCAAGGAAAGTAACGTCGGGGGGACGGCTGCCGCCGCCCTGGGGCGTCTCGGAATCACGGCCGTGATCGTTGAAGGGCAGGCTCCCGAAGGCGAACTCTATTTTCTGAAAATCGATCGCGATGGTGAAGCAATCCTTGGGTCGGCCGCCGGTTATAAGGGCACCCGCACCTATGCCCTGGTGGAAGCCATTCATAAAGCTGAAGATGAGGATTGGGCCGTGCTGTGCATCGGTCCTGCGGGTGAGTATCAGCTTGCCGGAGCCTCGATTCAGTCATCGGATGCAGACGGGCGCCCCTGCCGGGCCGCCGGCCGGGGCGGGCTTGGGGCGGTCATGGGTTCCAAAGGATTAAAAGCCCTCATCGTCGATCGAAATGGCCGCAATCCGGATGCCATCGCCGATAAAGACGCCTTTCGCAAGGCGGCCAAGGTTTTTGCCAAAGCCGTAAAAGAAGATATGTTTTGCGGGTATGTCCTGCCCCCCCTGGGAACTGCGGTTTTGGTGGCGCCCATCAATGCCGCCGGTGCCTTTCCGAGCTATAACGCCACCCATGGCGTTTTCGACGCTTGGGAGAAAATCAGCGGCGAAAAATTGGCCCAAACGATTCAGGCCCGAGGCGGAAAGACCACGCATATGGGCTGCGCTCAGTGCATTATTCACTGCTCCAATGAATTTGTAGATAAGGGCGGCCGGTATGTAACCTCATCTCTCGAATACGAAACCATCTGGGCTATGGGGGGCATGTGCGGAATCGATGATTTGGATACCATCGCCCGCCTCGATTTTCTGGCCGATGATATCGGGGTCGACACCATGAATACCGGCGTTGCCATGGCCGTGGCCATGGATACCGGCCACCGGAAATTCGGTGACAAGCAGGCCGCCATCGAAATGATGGAAGAAATTGCTCTCGGTACCGAATTCGGCAGTATCCTCGGTAACGGCCCTGCTGCGATCGGAAAGTACTTTAATCACCACCGGGTGCCGGTGGTCAAAAACCAGTCCATCGCCGCCTACGATCCCCGCTCGGTTCAGGGAATGGGTGTAACTTACGCCACTTCACCCATGGGGGCCGACCATACCGCCGGCAATGTAATCGATAAGAACCTTGAGTCCCTGGGCGGATCGCTGGATCCACTCAAAGCGGAAGGACAGGTCGAAGTTTCGCGTGAATATCAAATCGATGTGGCCGCTTTTGATTGCACGGGTCTGTGTCTTTTTGCCAACTCCGCCGTCAATACCAACCCAAAGGCGGCCGATGCACTGTTGACCATGATCAATGCCAGACTCGGATCCCGCTTAGCCCACGAAGACCGCAGGGCACTGGGCGTCCGAGTGATAAAGGTCGAGCGTGAATTTAACCGTAAAGCCGGTTTTACATCTAAAGACGATCGGCTGGCCCGATTCTTCTATGAAGAACCCCTGCCACCACATAATACCGTAGTGGTTGTGAGTGACGAAGAGATGGACAGCACGTTCGACTTTTAAATATTGGAGGACAAAATGGCCAAAAAAACCAATGCAGAAATGATGGCCGAGGTGGAACGATCCATCAAACCCTACCGGGAAGATTTCACCACTTTTGCCCGCATTCCCGCAACGGGCCGCCAAAGAGAAGAAATTATCAGCGAAATGGAAGCGCTCAAGGCCAAAGAAGAATCCAAGTGGAAAGACGGTTTGGTTTCGGGCGCCGTATACCACGGGGATGCCGACCATATTGAATTTCTGAACCGCATCTATGCACTTAATTCTCAAAGTAACCCGCTGCATACCGATGTCTGGCCCAGTACGACCAAATTCGAAGCCGAAGTGGTGTCCATGACGGCCAATATGCTCAATGCCGGCAAGGTCAATGAGGATCCGGACGAAGACGATGAAGTCTGCGGGGTGGTTTCCTCCGGGGGCACCGAAAGTATTCTTCTGGCAATGAAAACCTATCGCGACTGGGCGCGCGATATGAAGGGCATCAATAAACCGGAAATGATTGTTCCCAGCACGGCCCATGCGGCCTTCGACAAGGCGTCCCAGTATTTTAACATCAAGATGATCAGAATCCCGGTGAATGCCGAATTTAAGGCCGATGTGGCCAAGACTGAAGCGGCCATCACCCCCAACACCATCGTTATTGTCGGTTCGGCGCCCTCATTTCCCCACGGCACGATTGATCCCATAGAGGCGCTTTCCGAACTGGCCCTCGAAGAAGATATCGGTTTTCACACCGATGCCTGTCTGGGCGGCTTCATCCTCCCCTGGGCCGAAAAATTAGGTTATCCCGTACCGCCGTTTGACTTTAGATTGCCAGGCGTAACCTCTATTTCCGTCGATACGCATAAATACGGATATGCCGCCAAAGGCTCGTCGGTGATTCTGTATCGCAGTCTGGAACTGCGGCGTTATCAGTTTTACACGACGGCGGATTGGCCCGGCGGTCTGTATCTGTCTCCTACCTTTTCCGGCAGCCGCGCAGGGGCCCTGAGCGCCACGGCCTGGGCCGCTATGGTGGCTATCGGCGAAGAGGGATATATGGAAGCGGTCAAAAGCATCCTCGCAAGCGCCGATCTAATTAAAAAGGGGATCGCCGAAATTGGGGAGCTTTTCATATTTGGCGATCCGCTGTGGGACATTGCATTTGGATCCGACACATTGGATATTTATAAGATTATGGATTACATGACCGCCAAAAAGTGGAGCTTAAACGGCCTTCAAATGCCTCCGGGGATCCATATCTGCCTCACCCTCAGACACGCCCAGCCGGGTCTGGCCGAAAGGTTTATCGAAGATCTCAAAGAAGCCGTGTCTCACGTCATACAGAATCCAGAAATGGAGACCGAGGGAGTCGGCCGATTGTACGGCATGTCGGCCAAAATTCCCATCAGAGGCGTGGTGGATGCGTTTTTAAAGCGGTATATGGATCTGCTTTATAAGCTGTAACCCAAATTGAGCGAAAAAAGCTCACCTGAGGGGTTTTTCGTTAAATGTTAATGGTTATTGGCTAATATCGTGTTTTTACAATTATTTAGACAGCTATGATAGTAGGCATATATATTGACTTTTGATAGCACATAGAAATTGATACTTTGTGGTAGTCCGTTGCGGAAATCAGTATTTGCGATATTAAAAAGATAAATTGACAGAAGGAGGGCCGCCTTCGTAGCTTTATGGATAGTTGGCATCGAGCATTTTCAAGCATCTATTTGCAAAGTTAAACTATACAATATGTTGTGCCCAAATCATTCGGCACTTTCTTCATCTTCGTTCCCCAAGACACCTTTACCAGGGAATGAGTGCCTTTGTGCATGGATGGACTTTCTCCCATCATCCGGTGGCCGCTATCGCCGGTCTGGCGTTGATCAAAATTCTTGAATAAGAGAACTTGGTGGAGCGCGTCGCCCATCAAAGAAATCTGCTTGGAAACCTCTTTAAAAATCGCCTGACCCGGCATTCCCATGTGGCCGATCCACATTTTCAGCATGAACTAGGGGCCTGAGCCGTTCCATGGCCCGAGCCAATCGCTTTATCCCCTCTTCGATGAGTTCCGGCGGATTGATGGCGAAATTCAGACGCAGGTGAGACGGAAAATGCTTTTCTGGGAAGAAGTATGATCCGGGAGCAAACGACACGCCCTCCTCTAAGGCCACTTGAAACAATTCATCCGCAGAGAAATATTCCGGAAGCTGGAGCCATAGATATCGGCCTCCTTTGGGGGTTAGCCATTTCATTCCGGTCGGCAGGTAATGACGAATGGCTTCCAGCATCGTATCTCGGTAGTGGCTATACGCTTTAAATAGACGCCTGAGGTTTGCTTGATAGCGGTATATGGTTAAGTACCTGTGTAAAGCCCGCTGCAACAAATCGGATGTGCCCACATCGCTGATGTGTTTGCACGCTTGTAGACAATGGTATATAGGCCCCTCAGCAACTATATATCCCACACGCACGGCAGGCATCAGCACTTTTGAGAAAGTTCCAACATAAATAACGCGTCCAGCAGGGGCCAAAGACTTCAAGGCTGGCTCATGCTGACCTTCATAGCGTAGATTGCCGATATAATCATCTTCAAGAATGGGGATATCATAACTGTCTGCGAGGGCAACCAATCGTTTCCGTCGATCTGTAATCATGCAAGTTCCGGTTGGGTTGTGAAAGGTGGGTACCGTAAAGATCAGACGCGGACGGACCCTGCGCAAAATATCTTCGACTTTATCAACCTGCATTCCATTTTCATCCACCGGGATCCCTTGTAAGCGAACGTTCAGTGAGCGGAAAAGATCGATAGCCAAATTATAGGTTGGACTTTCCACCAGGACTACATCGCCCGGATCTAACAATAATCGAGCTATAAGGTTCAACGCCTGCTGTGAGCCGGACGTGATCACGATATTCTCCGGCTGGGCAGGGATACCATCACTGTTTAATATTTCTGCGATAGTAATACGCAGGGGCACGAATCCAGCTGCGTCCTGGCCTTCTCCCAAGGCCAACGGCCCTTCACTTTGGATTGTCTCTTTCAGAGCCTTCAAAAAATCGGTCGTCGGTGACAGCTCCTCCGCTGTTGTTTTCATGGAAAAGGAGATGAAATCCTTATCAGGGTCGAAGTCGGCCGGCCGAATGTTTGTCTGGTAACATGGATGCCAATCTAAAGGCTGAAGTTTCTTCTGCCACAGTGGCCAGTCTTGGGTAGAGACAGATCCGTCCTTTTTGGGAATTTGCGGAGCCGGTGCTACGAAAATCCCGCTACCATGCCGGCTATATACCAGTCCCCAGGATTCCAATTCAGCATACGAATTATTCACTACGGTTCGGCTCACTCCAAGTTGGGTTGCCAGTTGCCGACTGGACGGCAGTTTCGTATCCGGGCTCAAGGCACCGGATTCTATTTTTTCCCGCAGGAGATGCTCAATTTGTCGGTAGAGAGGTTTCGGGTTGTTTCGATCTATGGGCAAACGCATAGACCACCTCAGCTGTTTGTTCTAACTCGATGGTATAGGAATTTCCTTTTTGACAGGATAACAGGATTGACCCGCCGGAGGTGGATTAACATAAAATCCAGTTCATCCTGTAAATCCTGTCTAATTTAACTGTCCTCAATCCCCTTTTGAGGAGAATCCAGTGGGAGAAACTCAATTTTGTCCCAAAAAGTATCACAGCCCGGATAAAGAGTCAATGATGCTAAAGCCCCCCTGGTAACGTCAAAGTCAACTATAAGATAGTGGAAATTCCAAATAACAAACCAATATATGATCTTGAAGAAAGAACATTCCAAACTACCGGTAAAATCAAACCTAGATTAAGTGGTTCAACGTTCACCGTTCAAGGTTATAGTGATAAAACTCCAACGTTTATAACAGGTTATCGTCTGATCCGAATGCAACAGAATGGCACCCCTTGGGTAGCATCGTTCGATAGATGATTTTCATTAAAACATTTTGATTTCATTTAACCATCAAACCTTTGAACCCTGAACCTGGAACCGCTCAGTTTAGTCAATAGTTTAGGTCATAAGGATTTGGAATTTGGGAATTATTTGGAATTTGATGCTTGGAACTTTTCTGATTTTAAATGGCGTGCAAGCAGAATAACTGAGCAGAAAAATATTTCCCTATATCTTGAACTCAAAGCGGCAGTTCGCTGAACCTTTGCATTTGCATTTATGATCAAAAATGATTTTTCATGGTCGATATTCAGGGGCAGGATTTTTCATCACCAAAGCTGAATTTTCATCACCAAAGCTGAAATTGAAAGCGCTCCTAATAACATCTAACTAGCTGATTTAACGTCAGTTTAACTCTGAAGAGATAACTCAAAAAGAACGTATAAACCCACCAATTCGATCAATTGCTTGCTGTGCCTCTGGGAAAACAGGCCCAAACATCTGCCAGTTATGAAACATTTCCGGCCAAACTTCTAATGTTACTTTCACTCCGGCTTTCACTGCCTTCTCTGCAAATCGAACACTATCATCCAAAAGAAGTTCAGTATCACCCACTTGCATTAAAATTGGTGGAAGTCTGGATAAGTTACCATAGAGTGGAGATGCTAAGGGTATAAGAGGGTCTTGATCAGCGAGATAAAGTTCTACAAATTTTTTCAAATGACTTGGCTTAAATAAAATGTCCACTCCTGCACGATTAATAATAGATCTACCGGTTAATGCCATGTCTAAAAATGGTGAAAGGGCAAATGCAGCATCCGGAAGGTTTTCATTAGCATCTTTCAGCCCTAGCAAAGTCGCCAATGCTAAACAACCGCCTGCGGAATCACCACCAATAAATGTCTTGTTTGCAGGATTTTCTCCATCTGGCCCATTGTTGCACATCCAACGATATGAAGAAAGAGCGTCTTCTACTGCTGCCGGAAAAGGATGTTCTGGGGCTAATCGGTAGTCAACAAGTAATACAGAACACCTCGTCGCTTTTGAAATCCAAGAGGCAAACGGGCGACAGGGACCTAATTTTCCTGCTACAAAACCACCGCAGGAGCATTACCAGTTTGTTAAAAAAAGTAGCTGATTAAAGTGACATCTGAACT
>CAZHAH010000105.1:0-19768 GCA_964530095.1 uncultured Desulfobacteraceae bacterium
AGCGAGGCACGCGGTGAGGTTCAGCGAGTCATCGAAATCATAGAAACAGCCTGCATCAGGATGGTGTCGATCCAGCGGCCGTAGAACCCAGCGGCCGCACCCAGGGTCACACCGATAAAAACCGTGCACAGCGCGGCGGCGGCGCCCACCGTCAGGGTGGAGCTGGCACCGTTGATGATGCCCGCCACAATGTCGCGGCCGAGGTAGTCGGTGCCCATCCAGTAGCCCTCTTCACCGGGCGGCGCCATGGGCGCCCAGACCATTTCAAACGGATCGGTCCCATAGATGTAAGGGCCTGCCAGCGCCGCAAAGATGATGCCCAACAGCAGCACCAGGCCGAAGATGGCCGATTTGTTTCTGAAATACATGCGGACCATTTCCGCCAGCGGGTGCTCCACCGACAGCATGTCATCCGGTTTTTGGGGTCCGGCAGCGTCCATTATGACTGTCTCCTATTTAGTGTTCATCCAGAAACGGCCTTTTCGCTCAATCTCTGCGTTATGCTCAAAATTTTATCCTCGGAATATCAACTATATGCCTGTGGTAAAACTTATCGCACGCCTTGATCTTGAACGAAAATCCTCGTTTCTGGACGAACACTACTTAGCCCCGACCTTGATGCGCGGATCGATCAGCCGGTAGGACAGATCCGTCAGTAGATTGGCGGCGATGACGATAAACGTGGAGAAAAATAAAATGCCAAGTATCGTAGGGTGGTCCCGGCGCAGGATCGATTCGAACGCTAACCGACCCAGTCCCGGCCAGTTGAAAACGGTTTCCACCAGAATCGCTCCGGAAAAAAGATGACTCATTTGCAGCCCGGCCATGGTGATGATCGGCAGGACGGCGTTTTTCAGCGCGTGCCGGTAGACAACCCCGGGTTCGCTGACACCTTTGGCCCGCGCAGTGCGGATGTAGTCGGAACCCATTACATCCAGCATGCTGGCGCGGCCAAGGCGGCTGTACTGGGCCAGATAAACGATCCCGAGGGTCACCATGGGCAGTACCAGGTGGTGCAGAATGTCGAACATGCGGGCCAGCCGGCCGCCTTCCAGGACCACGTTGTACATGCCCGAAACCGGGAAGAGCGGCACCCAGGAGGCCAGGAGAATCAGCAGCATCATGCCCAGCCAGAAGACTGGCGTCGCGTAGCCCATCAGCGCAAAAATGGTCACGAAATGGCTTAACCAGCCGGCGGGCTTCTGGGCCGCCAGGACACCCAGAAACATTCCGATAAGCACGGCAAAAAACAACGCCGATATCACCAGCAGAATGGTCGCCGGCAGGCGCAGCAAAATCAGTTTGGTCACCGGTTCGTTGAAATAGAACGAAAAACCAAGGTCGCTGCGGGCCACCCGTCCAAGATAGATCAGGAGCTGCTCGGCAAAGGGTTTGTCCAAACCGTAGGCGGCCCGGATTTCAGCCAGCATTTCCTCGGTGGCGCCTCCCATTTCTCCGGCAATGACATCGGCCGGGTCACCGGGGGCAATGTGAATCAGGCTGAAGTTCAGCACCAGTACGGCCAGCAGGAGCAGGATGGCATAGATGATGCGCTTGATGGTATTGGTCAAAAATTGCATGTGGTTTAGCCTCTGCCAACCTGCCGCCGCCGACCGGAAAAATGACCATGGCCGGCGGTGTCAGGTATGATTGCAGGTGTGCGCTGCGATCACGTAAAAAGTGATTTCAAAACCTTAAATGGGGTTTTGAAACCGCTTTTAGTCTTCGAAGTACACATTATACATAGGCGACATGGAGCCCCAGATGGTCTGGTTCAGGTTCTTTAGCTTTTTACTATAGGCCATGTGGAAGGGCCCTGCATGGATGAAGGCCTGGGGGACGTCCGCCACGGCGATCTTCTGGAATTCAGCATAAAGCGCCTTGCGCTTGCCCAAATCCATCTCCTTGCTGGCTTGGGACAGAAGTTCGTCCACCTTGGCATTTTTGTACCCTTGGGTGTTGGACCAGATAACGCCCTTACGGATATTGGAGCTGAGATAGGTGCGGTGCACACCAATGACGGGGTCGCCCCAGTTCCAGACGCTGTCGATGGTCATGTCGAAATCCCAACTGGCCACTCGTCTGGCCCAGGACGGAAAGTCCGGCGAAGCCCGCAGTTTGACGGCCACACCGATTTTTTTCAACTGGGCCGCAATGTATTCGGACGGGATACGCATCAGCTCCGGTGCGGTGGGAATGTAATCGCATTTGACGCTAAAGCGTACGCCGTCGGCCTTGGGCGCGTACCCGGCTTCATCCAGCAGCTTCTTGGCTTTTTCAAGATCGAGATTATACGGTTCCACGTCCCCACTGTAATACGGGCTCTCCGGCACAATGGGCCCGGTCGCCGGCCGTGAGACACCGCGGTGGAGCTTTTTGATAATGAAATTGCGGTCAAAGGCGTAGGCGATGGCCTGACGCACCTTGACGTTGTCCAGCGGGGGCTTGCGTGTATTGAAGGCCAGCCAGATGATGTTGCCGACGGCCGGGCCCATGGGCTCGATCACCAGGTGCTTGATTTTCCCATAGCGGTTGATGTCGGTGGGTGCGGCGACGTAGACGTCGAGCTGGGCCTCGTTTTGCTCCATGGCGGTCAGGCGATTGACCCCGTCTTTTATGATTTTCAAAACAAACTTCTTAATTTTGGGCGCTCCCAGGAAGAAATCTTCGTGGGCCTCCATAACCACGTGTTCGCCGGGTTTGTATTCCACAAATTTGAACGGGCCGCTGCCCACCGGTTTCAAATTCATGGGGTGGGTTTTGAGATCCTGGCCGTCACCGAAGACATGCTTGGGAATGATGGAACACAGTGGTTGGGAAAGGGCCAGTAAAATAGCCGGGTGAGGCTGGGACAACCGCAGCACGGCCGTGTGGGGATCAGGCGTGTCGACCTTTTCCACCGCCCCCATCATGGTCTTGAAGGGGTGGTTGGCCTTGATGGTCATGATCGAAAAGGCCACATCTTCTGAGGTAATCGGTTTGCCGTCGTGAAATACGGCGTCTTCCCTCAGGTTAAGGGTCACCGACAACCCGTCGTCGGCCACTTTCCAGCTCTTGGCCAGATAGGGCTGCGGGCTCCAGTCGCTATCGAACATTAGCGGGGTGGCAAACAGCTGGCTCGAGCAGAACATGGTGGCGATACCGGACTGTACCGTGCCGTTGAAATGCCGGGGTGCATGGTTGATCAAGCCCACCAGCACGTCATTTTTTCCGGCGAAAGCCGCCGGCGCCGACAGGATCAGCATAACAGCCAGGGCTGCCGTAATCAGCATCATCGTTCTTTTCATGTAATACCTCCTTTTTCTTTTGCTTGGGGTTGATGCGCGGTTTTTCTTTTGCAAACAGTTCCGCCGGATATATTAAAAGCTGCCGTAAACCCGCCGGCCGCCGACGGCGGTGGTGGTGACCTCGATATCCTTGATTTTCAAGGGATCGACGGTCAGGGGGTTTTCCGAAAGCACCGTAAAATCGGCCAGCATACCCGGTGCGATGGCGCCCTTGACACCTTCTTCGAAGCTACACCAGGCCGCGTGGGTGGTGTAGCTTTGAAGGGCTTCCATTACCGGTATTCTTTCCTCGGGGCCCAGCACCTGACCGCTGCGCGTCATGCGATTCACGGCGGTGTGCATCGAAAAAATCGGATCCACCGGTGTTACCGGCAGATCGGAGTGCAGCGAAAACTTGAGTCCTTGCCTGAGAGAAGATCCCAAAGGATCGATGCGGCCGGCCCGCTCGGGGCCTAAAAAGATGTCGCGGTGGCGGTCGCCCCAATAGTAAACGTGGTTGACGAAGTAGCTGGGGATGGCACCGACCGCTTTGATACGGCGGATCTGATCGTCGGAAGCCGTCTGACAATGAATGATCATATGCCGGTGGTCCTGGCGCGGAAAGGCCTGCTGCGCCTTTTCCAGGGCCTGCAAAACCGACTCGATGGCGCGATCGCCGTTGGTATGAATCGCGATTTGCAGGTTATGGCGATGGTACTTGTCCACCAGTTGTTCCAGGGATTCCTGGGGCATAATGAGATTGCCGGTGTAATCGGGCCGATTGTGGTAGCCCTCTTTCAGTGCCGCGGTGATGCCCTGAATGGATCCGTCCTGAAAAAGCTTGACGCAGCCGATTTTGAGAAAATCGGATCCGAAACCCGTTCCCAGCCCCAAATCGATCAGGCGATCAAAGGCGTTGAAAAGGACCGTCATGTAGACCCGCAGGTTCAATTGACCGGTCGCTTCCAGATCGCGGTAGCTCTGAAACACCTCCAGCGTATCGCCGGTGTAGCCGATGGCGGCGTCGTGGGTACTGGTGATCCCGTGTCGGTTATAGTAGCGGATGGCCTCCGGCATCACTTTTTTGAAATCATCCACCGTATAGGCCGGAATATGTTGGCCGACCAGCAGCATGGCACTCGGTTCCAGCAGCAGACCGGAGGGTTCACCCTGTTCGTCGTGGTGGATCTCGCCGCCTGCGGGTTGCGGGGTGTTGCGGTTGACGCCTGCAATCGCAAGGGCCTTTGAGTTGGTATAGGCCAGATGGCCGCTGACGTGCCGGATAAAAACAGGGTGTTCGGGCGACGTGCGATCCAGATCCTGCCGCGTCAAATGCCGTTTGTCGGAAATCAACGTGTCGTCATACCCCCAGCCGTGCACCCATTGGCCGGTTTCGGTCTCATTGGCTTTGCGCCCGATAGCGTCGGCAACATCCTCGATGCACGCGCAGGTCTCGGCTCGGCAATCCACCTGAAGCAGATTGGTGGCGTAATGGGAGAGATGACTATGGGACTCGATGATCCCGGGAATGACCGTCCGGCCCTGCAAGTCGATCACTTCGATTCCGGAACCCGGCCAATGCCCGACATCGTCGTCTGTTCCTACGGCGACAAACCGATCGTTTAAAACCGCAAAAGCAGTGGCTTCGGGCTGCCTGTCGTTCATGGTGATAACAATGCCGTTTTTGTAAACCTTTTGCACCGTCATACTATCAGAAATCCTTTCACTTTAACGGTTCAACCCAACCGATACAAAAATGCCGATGCCGGCCATCGCCAGGGCCTCGGAATTAGAATCAAAAATCAACGCTCCGGCGGAATTGGGGACACACCGGAACGTCGGGGAAACAGGAAGCTGCTTTTTGTAAGGGTCAACATAATAAACAGATTACGATTTAGTTGAAAATTAATATTTTACGGTGCCGAAGATTTTTCCACGCCGCGTGAATCCGTTGGAGCTAACGAAGCCAGGGCTTAAAATGAATGAAATTTTTTTATTGATTTTAATTTTGATATCTAATACATTAGATTTCAGATGGATGTCAATAAAAAAAATACCCAATAAAAAATATTTTACAGAATTTTTTATAGGCAGCAGAGATAAAACAACCCGGAAAATTTTAAAAGGAGGATTTTATGAGCAATCAAGCCGATTTTATCAGAATCAAAAGCTTTATTGACGGAGAGTGGGTAGAGGAGCCCGGGGTGGAATATGCTCCGCTCTATAATCCCTCCACCGGTGAAACCATCGGGGAAGTCCCTTTATCGTCCCCGGAAACCTCGAACGCCGCGGTTGAATCCGCCCATGCAGCATACGACGGCTGGCGGCACCTGTCGCTTTCCAAGCGGATGGGCTATGTGTTTGATATGCGCAGAGCCATGCAAGACAATGCCGAGGAGCTGGCGGTCGCTATCGCCATCGATCAGGCCAAGCACATCAGCGAGGCACGCGGTGAGGTTCAGCGAGTCATCGAAATCATAGAAACAGCCTGCAGCATTCCAACCCTGATTCAGGGCGAAACATTGGAAGGGGTCGCCGGCAACATCAACGCCCGCGTGATTCGTCAACCCCTGGGCGTGTTCGGCGGCATAGCCCCTTTCAACTTTCCAGCCCTTGTTTTCGGGTGGTTTGTTCCCTTCGCCATCGGTGTGGGCAACACGTTTGTGTTTAAACCCTCCACCCAGTCGCCCTATTTCATGCAAAAAATGGGGGATCTATTTAATGCAATCGGATTGCCCAAAGGGGTCGTCAACATCGTTCACGGACACCGCAACGTGCCGCAAGCATGGTACGACCACCCCAAGGTTTCCGGCGTGTGCCTGGTGGGATCAACGCCCACGGCCAAGAAGATCGCCGAGGCTTGCGGCAGGGGCGGCAAGCGCACCATGCTCCTGGGTGGTGCCAAGAACTATCTTGTTGCCATGGAAGATCTCCAAATGGACATTTTTATCGAGAATTTTATCCACTCCTGCTACGGCTCGGCCGGCCAGCGCTGTCTGGCGGGTGCTATTGTGGCGGCGGTGCCTGAGATTTACGATAACTTGATAGAAAAAATGCTCGAAGCCTCTAAAGGGGTTGTTGTGGGGGATGCCATGGACCCGGATGTGTACATGGGGCCGGTCATTTCCGCCGCTGCCAAGAAGAAGATTGAAAAGTATATTGAAATCGGCATCGAGGGCGGTTCCAACCTGATCCTGGACGGGAGGAACCCGCAAATACCCGCAAAGAACAAAAACGGTTACTTTGTCGGGCCCACTATTTTTACCGATGTGACGCCCTGCAGGACCATCGCCCAAGAGGAAATATTCGGGCCGGTGGTATCCGTAATAAAGATCAGCGGCATTGACGACGCCCTGGAGCTGATTAGAAACCAGGAATTCGGCAATGGCGCCTGCATTTTCACCCAGAACATGTATTATGCTGAAAAGTTTATCGCTGAGGCCAACGTGGGCATGGTGGGAATTAATGTGGGTGTCTGTGCGCCCCACCCCTATCTGCCCTTTGGCGGTATTAAAAACTCTCATCTGGGCACCGATAAGGTGCAGGGGAAGGACGGGATCGACTTCTTTACCCAAAACAAGATTGCCACCGTCCGCTTCGCACCCCCCACCGGGCAATTTGTAGGTGGAGCGGAAGGTGAAAAAATGAAGATAAAAGATGAAAAGGCAAAGGACGTCAGAAGCTGTGTGGCAACGTAGAAACTATCTCAAAAAAGTTTTTTGGCCCAATCTCTGTGTTGGGCACGCATTTCAAGTCCTCAAAATACTACAGTATTCCTGCGGCTTGCAATGCGTGCCCGCCTTGACCTTGAACCAAAATCCTAATTTTGAGATAGCTTCTGGTCAATTCAATTTTGGCATAGTCCCTAACCCTGAACGGTGAACCCTCAACCTGTGAATGATTACGCTTTTTTGCAGCCAAAGATTCCTTGACAATCGCACCCGAAACTGATGTATTAGATATCATTTGGGCGTGAATTTTCAACCGCTTACAATTACACAAAATCCATTATTGAGAAACGAAAGAGATGCTGAACACGAAATCATTACGCGAACAGGTTTATGAATACTTAAGAGATGAAATTAACAATCGAAAACTTCTTCCCGGCGCCACTATAAATTTAAACAAGATTAGCCAGCAATTAGGCATCAGTAAAACACCTCTGCGGGATGCAATCATCCAGTTGGAAATCGAAGGGTTTGTTACGATTTTGCCCCGGCGGGGCGTTACCGTAAAAAAATTAACGCTCCAGGAAGTAAAGGATTCATATGAGATTGTCGGGGCACTTGAGGGAACGGTTATTCTGAATGTTTTCGACAGGATCGGTAAGTCCCACATTTCCAGAATGGAAAAGCTGAATGCCGAACAACTAAAAGCATTTGATCGCCAAGAATATGATCGTTACTATAAATTAAATCTGGATTTCCACAACGTTTTCCTCCTTCTTTCCGATAACAAGACATTGAAGAGTATAGTCATGCCGGCTAAACAACGTCTATATGACTTCCCAAGACGAGGGTATATCAAAGAGTGGGAACTGAACAATTGTAAAGAGCATAATCAATTCATTGAACTAATTAAAAAGAAAGATCGCCAAGGCGCCGCTGCAATCATGAGGGATGTCCACTGGTCCTTCAAGGTCCAAGAAAAATATATCCGCCAATTCTACCCCAATGCCAACGGGCATGCTTAGTGCCCATCCATCAATGGCTATTCTGCCTGCCGCCATCGGCGGGGCGCCGGTGAATCAGAAGTGGCCGAGAAAATCGGTGCCGATGCCTACGGTGAAAACGCGGCCATGGCGGTTGTTTTGGCTGGAAAATTGTGTTCCTGAAAAATTAACAAGCCGACCCATAACAAAAAAACTTCCTACCTTAACTCTTGATGGCGTCGTAAAAAGTCCCATCTACTGCGTTGTAATATTTTTTCAGACACTCGGCATACTACATGTATGGCCTCGTTCCTGAAAAAACACTACGCCTTGTATATGAACCTTTTTACTTAGCCATCTCTAGTTGATTTCGTGACTTTTTACGAGTTCATCAACTCTTGACTCCCTGATACGGACTTTATTACACCATAATAGGAATTAAATGTCTTTCAGTGACCAAATGCATTAATTCAGAAGAGCCAGTTTCAAAACGTTTCATTGGCTAGCGTTGTTCAATTTTCTTCTATCTTTATCAAGGGAGGGCCTAAAATGGAGAAGCAAAACGTAAATGCAAAGGACATAAACCGTAGGACTTTTTTAAAATACACAGGTGCTGCAGGGTTGGGAGTGGCGGTTTCAACGTTTGGGGTTCCAAAATTGCTGCGCGCAGCTCCCAAAACAATAAAAATCGGATCCGTTCAACCGGCCACCGGTCCGTTATCGGTGATTGGGGTGGGTCAACGCCGGGGCAATCAGCTTGCAGTCGATTACATTAATTCAATGGGCGGCATAAAATCAATGGGCGGTGCCAAACTCGAGCTCCTCCTTGGCGACAGTGAGAGTAAACCCGAGGTCGGTCGATCAGAAGCCGATCGTCTGATAAAGCAGGGCGCCGCCGTTATGACCGGGCCGTTCCAAAGCGGTGTCGCCATGGCGATTTCAACGTTATGTGAGCAAAGGCAAATGCCTTTTATCATGGATGTAGCTGCTCTGGATGCCATTACCCTGAAAGGCTACAAATACACATTTCGCGTATTTATCACGGCCAGGGCGCTTGTCGGTGGCGCCATAAAATATCTTAAAATGGTCACCGATATGAAAGGGATTATGCCCAAGCGGGCCGTCGTGACCAACACCGCCGATCCTTTCGGCAAAGGCATGTCCGGCGGATTTATCAAAGGGATGGGGAAATCCGGTTTGCCCATTGAAATCGTAGATCGTATCCAATATCCCCTCGGAATTCATGATCTATCGGCTGAAGTGGCTCGCATCAAAGCGGCTAAGCCTGACATCATTTTCCCGATTTCACGACCGGGTGACAGTATTATCTTAATAAGGGAATTGTATAAGCAACGGGTAGAGCTGATGGGTATTTTCAGCCCCGGTTCTCCGGGGTGGTATGAGCCTGATGTCATTAAGGACCTGGGCAAACTGATTTATTATGTCATGGTCAACTTACCCTGGGTGAACCCCAACAACGCCGTTTACAAGCAGGCCAATGCGGCCTTCCAGAAAGCGTACGGCAAATATCTGGACCTCAACAGCGGGTATGCCTATGCGGGTATATTAGTGATTGCCGACATCCTGGAAAGAGCCGCTTCCACCGATCCGGAAAAAATTATCACCGCCGCACGGCAAACCAACTTTAAAAATCATCCCGTTATCGGTGGCCCGATTCAGTTTGATGAAAAGGGAGATAACACGGGCGCATTGACGGCCTTAATCCAGCTACAGCCGGGTGAAAATCCCTTCGACAGGCTCAAGGTTGTCCTGCCCAAGAAGTTTGCCCAGTCCGACAATATTGTCTTTCCGGCACCCCAGCTCTGGGAGCGCTAATAGGTATGGATGTAACCCACGCTCTGCAACTGATCGTCCAGGGGATTTTATTGGGAGGGATTTATGGCTTGATCGCCATGGGTCTCTCCCTTATTTTCGGAGTCATGGGCGTCATTAATTTTGCTCACGGACAGATGATGGTCATGGGCATGTATGTGTCTTACTGGATCTTTGTCCTCCTCGGCCTCGATCCTTATTTATCGCTTATTGTGGCGGCAGGAGCCATTTTTGTCCTCGGTTATTTGATTCAAGCCACCGTCGTCAATCGCATTCTCGATTACCCGGAGGCCATGCAGGTCCTTCCGCTTGTATCGGTGGGGCTGATATTAGAAAATCTGGCCCTTTTACTCTGGGGACCGGACCATCGCAGCCCCCAAACGGCGTTGGTTCTTAAAACCATATGGATCGGAAACGTCATGATAGACGTTTCGCGTCTGATCGCATTTGCCCTGGCGATCATCATTACATTTCTAATATTTACCTTCCTCAGAAAAACCAATTTTGGAAAGTGCATCCGGGCTGCATCCGATAACCGCACGGGTGCAATCCTTGTCGGAATCGATGTTAATCGTATCTATAATACATCATTTGCCTTAGGCGCAGCCATGACAGGCGCCGCCGGCACCCTGCTTCTTCCCTTGATGCCATTGTCACCGCATATCGGTCATGATTTCACATTAACCGCATTTATCGTGGTCATTCTGGGTGGCCTCGGGAACCTGATGGGCGCCCTGGTGGGAGGATTAATCCTGGGTGTGGCCGAATCCACAGCTACGCTGTTTTTACCGGCAACGCTTAAACAGGTGATCAGTTTTAGCATCCTCATTATTATCATGCTGTTTCGGCCTCAGGGAGTATTTGGTGGAAAGCAATGACAAGGTTTTATCTTTTTCTTGGGGCAATTTTCGTGGTTTTGCTGATTTTACCGCTTTTTTTGGACACGTATGTACTCGGCATCTTTGTGATGATATTCTTCTGGGCCTATGTCGGACAATCCTGGAATGTATTGACCGGATACACCGGACACATTTCTCTGGGTCATGCGCTCTACATGGGAATCGGCGCCTATACTTCCACTTATTTGGCCATAACCTACGGTCTGACCCCTTGGTTCGGGATGCTGATCGGCGGAGTCATTGCAGCCGTGATATCCCTTTTTCTTGGATACCTGAGTTTCCGGTTCGGCGTTCGGGGGGTCTATTTCGTCATTTTGACGATCGCATTTGCCGAAATTACACGTCTGATTGTATCCCATGTTGAGGCGCTCGGCTCTTTTTCAGGAATTTTTTTGGATTTCAATCCATCCTTCTGGAATTTTCAGTTCAGGGGGAATTTGCCGTATTACTACATCTCTCTCGGATTGATGGTGACATCCCTCATTGCCGTTCGCTTGATTGAAATCTCCAAACTGGGTCGATTCATGGTGGCCATCCGAGAGGATGAGCAAGCGGCACAGGCCCTGGGCGTGAACACCTTCAAATACAATATGGCTGCCATTGCCATCAGCGCGTCAATGACCGCCTTGTCCGGTGCGTTTTATGCCAACTACATATACTATCTCCATCCCAATACGCTATTTGGTATGGGCACAAGTATTGAACTTGTCTTAAGACCGATTGTGGGAGGGCTGGGAACACTTTTCGGTCCGGTGATCGGCTCATTCATTCTGACACCCTTGTCGGAAATTTCGCGGGCCTATTTTGCCAAAGGCGGCCTGGAAGGACTGCATCTGGTTCTCTACGGCATCCTGGTTATTCTGGTGGTTCTATTTATGCCAAAAGGCATCATTGTTTATGTGAAACAGTTACTGAGACCTCTTCTGATCCCGGCGGCGGCCCAAGAAGCCGGCCTTCGTTCAGAAGAGCCTCGGCGCGCTTCGCCCGGCCATTAATCCCTGCCGCCCACCTCGATCGAGCAGGGTATTATGGCAAAAGAAAAAAACCAAAACTGTGACAATATTATCCGCAAATCAACTAACCAAACGCTTCGGCGGTCTTATGGCTGTCGGGGATCTATCATTCGAACTACGTAAAGGCGAAATTCTGGGAATGATCGGTCCCAACGGAGCCGGGAAGACAACGGTGTTTGACTGCATTAGCGGATTTCTGCGCCCGGATGAGGGAGAGATCTTCATTGAAGGAAAATCACTGAACAGCCTCCAGCCTTACCAGATCTGTCGACTCGGCATGGCACGGACCTTTCAAATTGTCAAACCGTTTCTAACCATTTCCGTGCTTGACAATGTAATGGTCGGCGCTCTTAACAAGGAGAATTCGATCTCCAATGCAAAGAAAGCATCAATGGACATCATCGATTTTGTCGGCCTTTCTGAAATGACACACAAACAAGCCCAGGGATTGCCTCTCCCCTTAAGGAAAAGGCTGGAACTTGCCAGAGCATTGGCTACTCAACCCAAAATCCTGCTCCTGGATGAGGTGATGGCCGGATTAAATCCCACTGAAGTTGATGAACTCATACACCTTATTAAAGAAGTGAATCGTCAAGGCGTCACTATTTTTTTGATCGAACATGTGATGCAGGGGATCATGGCCTTATCCCAACGCGTTATTGTCATTAATTACGGCCTAAAAATCGCCCAGGGCACCCCTGAAGAAGTCGTTAAAGATAAAGGGGTGATTGAAGCTTATTTGGGTAAGGAGTTTATCAGTGCTCAAGGTCAGTGATATCGACGTCTATTACGCAGACCTCCAGGCTTTAATTGAGGTTAACATTGACGTTGGCCAGGGTGAAGTCGTTTCGGTAATTGGTTCGAATGGATCGGGAAAGTCCACGCTTTTGAAAACCATCTCCGGAATTCTCCGACCGCGCATGGGGAATATCGCCTTCAACGGAAAAGACATCTCCCATGCACCGTCGTCTCGCATCGTAGCGCAAGGAATCAGCCATGTACCGGAGGGAAGGCAGATTTTCCCCAACATGACGGTTTTAGAAAATCTGGAAATGGGGGCTCAATTTCCACCTAGCAAACAAGTACTGTCGCAAAGCATGGCACAAGCGTTTATTTATTTTCCGCGCTTAAAAGAACGACTCAGCCAAAAGGCCGGAACGTTGAGCGGCGGGGAGCAGCAAATGCTGGCCATGGGGCGAGGACTGATGTCGCGGCCCGAATTGATGATGCTGGACGAACCGTCCTTAGGCCTTGCCCCTCTTCTGGTGAGCACGATTTTTGAAATTATCGCAAAAATCCACCACCAGGGAACCGCAATTTTACTAATCGAGCAGAATGTGTTTCATTCGCTTAAAATTGCACAAAGAGGCTATGTTCTGGAAAACGGACAAATTGCCCTTAGCGGCAAGGGCAGCGCCCTATTAGATAATCCCCATATTCGAAAGACTTATCTTGGACTTTAAAGGAGGCCCCGGAAATCATATGGAAAATATGCTAAAAGGCATCGAATTTGAAGTTGTGCTTCAAATAATCCAGCTAACCATCATCATTTTAGGCCTGATTCTTTTCTGGTTTAGAGTTCATGGAGGCCAAAAAGAATCGCGAACCGGCTCCTTTTTATTATCCCTATCTGAACGCTGGAAAACGATTGAGGAACACAGGCATAACATCAATGAGAATGAAATAAAGGCGAACTATCATCTCTTAGCACCAGTCCTATCTGAATTGTTAAAGAACCAATGTAAAGGTGATTTAGCGGCTTTAGCAAAAGCGTTTCTTTTCAGTAAAGAGGACTTAACAACTACGAATAGAAAAAAGCTGTTTGAACGAATTGCTAAAGAATATGCGGATATAGATTCTATGATTAATCTTTTTGAAGAGGAATATATTGCCGGAAGGCATTTAAGACTGGTTTCCCGAAAACTGTGGCGATATTGGGAATACCATATTAGAGACTTTTTCGAATCAGCTAAAATGAGAAAATTATTGGCATCTCCGTCTAAAAGTTGGAATTACCTACCCACCATTCGTGCAATTCGTTGAAAAAAAGTACTTAAAAAAACCAGCTAAATTTTAGCCTTTCAAGCGCCTTCAATCCAATTGTCAGTTTAGGCTGCACCATCTTCTCAAATAAAAGCATCTTTTACCCATAATCTGCTCAAGGCCGTTTATGGGTAATTTTCTTATGAGGTCTTTTTATTTTTGAACACCGCTTTTTCAGATGCCATAGAAAAAACATGGATCGATCAGGGAACGCTAAGTGCCCTGAAAACTTAAAACCATGAAGTTTTTATGGAAGGCCTCAATTGTAAAAAAAATGTAAAATCCATGTCCGGCCTTGTAACCCATTGGTCTATGAACTAAAAATTTTGCAGCAAAATGATGGGTCTAAATAGTGCCCGTCCGAAATTCGATTAGGAATATGTTTGCATGGAATTGCCTGCATTGAAAATCGACCATCTAGTCAGCAGGCTTCCCATTATTCAAGGAGGGATGGGGGTCGGAATTTCTGTTGCCGGATTGGCTTCCGCTGTGGCCAATGAAGGCGGTCTCGGCGTCATCTCCACGATCATGATCGGTATGGGCGAACCTGATCTCGATACCAAAAATCCCCAGACTCACATTGCGGTTCTGAAGAGAGAGATCAGAAAGGCCAAAGAACTGAGCCGGGGTGTTTTAGGCGTGAACATCATGGTCGCTTCGACTACTTTTGGAGATACTGTCAGGGCGGCCATCGACGAAGGCATCGATGTTATCTTTGCGGGCGCCGGACTTCCTTTGAATCTGCCGGGTTATCTCCAAAAAGGTGACCGCACCAAACTGGTACCCATTGTATCTTCCGGAAGAGCGGCAAGCATTCTTTGCAAGAAATGGCTGTCCGGATTCAAATACATACCCGATGCATTCGTGGTTGAAGGCCCCATGGCCGGAGGGCACCTGGGATTTAAGGCCGAACAACTCGAAGATCCGGATTTTGCGCTGGAAAAACTGGTGCAAAATGTTCTCGAAGCCGTCAAACCGTTTGAGCGCAGTGAAAAGAAGGAAATCCCCGTGATTGCCGCTGGAGGGATTTACAGCGGCGACGATATCTACCGCTTCTTACAAATGGGTGCCGCCGGCGTGCAGATGGGCACGCGCTTTGTCGCTACCCATGAATGTGATGCGGACATCGCTTTCAAAAAGATGTATATCGCCGCCAAAGAGGAAGATCTGGTGGTAATCAAAAGCCCGGTAGGCCTTCCGGGCAGAGCCATCCGCAATCAATTTATCGAACGTATCAACAACGGTGAGAAAAAACCGCTCAAATGTCCCTACCACTGCCTCAAAACCTGCAATCCTGAAAAAAGCCAGTATTGTATCGCTTTGGCTCTGGAGTCCGCCCGCCGGGGCAAATTGAAGCACGGTTTTGCATTTGCAGGCCAAAATGCCTTTCGGGTGAAAGAAATTGTGTCCGTAAGAGAGCTAATAGACTCCCTAAAAGCCGAGTTTAGCCTTGCCGCCGCCTAACCCGTATTTCGCAGGAATAATTTTTTTATTACAGATTTTTTATTTCCTTTAGATATCATAGCGGATTATGTATATTTTATGATGTCCCCTGAGTATTTGCGTCCGGTATTGATAAACGCATACCCCCAATTTATATAGGCAATTTATGGGTGAAAAAGCAGGCTTGACTACCCTCGTATCTTAATTGTATCTAATGAGATCCATTTGTCTATATTTTTTTCATTATTTCAGAAGGCTATGCTCAATCCAAGATATATTTGTTTTTTCAACATGTTAAGGGTTTTGTTTTTTGCCAAAGGGTTATATGAAAGCGACATGCAAAATAGATGCTAATTCCAAACGTATTTACACTGATGAAAAAAACAGTTGATTTTTATAAATCAACCATTTACATATAAAATAGGTGTTTATATAGCATATGAGCTGATGGGAACTCACTTGGCTAAAATTAAGTGCCTATATGCCTGACATGTTGTATTATTAGCGCCAACCTTAAATGGCTAATAGGAGGATGAAATGAAAACTGTTCGACAAAGAAAAACGCGCAAAATTATCATTTTGTTTACCGTTATTTCATTTGCGATGTTCATACTATCACCCAGTACGCTATTAGCCGTCGCAGATGCTGTCGTGGCAGCAGCGGCAAAACAAGCTGCTGAAGCAGCGACACAAGCAGCCATACAAGCCGGAGCATCACAGGCTCAAGTGGTTTCAGCCGCCGAGCAAGCGGCGGCCCAGGCAGCTGCTGCCGCGGGTGGAACACCGGCCCAGGTAGCTGCCGCCACGACTGCCGCAACTGCATCCGCATCATCAGCGGCTGCAGCCGCAGTTGCCGCCGGGACCATTGCCGCCACAACCGGAATAAGCACAGCTATGCTTACCGGGATAGTAGCAGTGGCAGTCGCCGGAGTCGCGGTTGGTATCAGTGCGATAACTGAAGACGCTGCCACCACACATCATCATTAATTTTTAGCATTAAAAGCGGGTTGGGGACCTCGGGTTTGAGCCTATGGTTTTCTGCTGATTGAACCTGTTTAATAGACCCTTCTGAATCAAAAAAGGCAGAATTCAGTTGAATTCTGCCTTTTTTCGGTTAATAAATGTCGATTATAACCCTGCTCGCTACTCCTTACTCCCTCCTCCCTTTTCCTTCCTATTTTCACCGGCTATAGCCGTTTGTGATTTCAAAAAATTACTCAAATACATATTAACGATAATTTGTTTTGAATAGACTAATTTAATCCTTTCCAATAGTTCATGATCTGATAGATCCTTAAAAATCGGATACTGCCCCCTCAAAAGTTTTAAGGCCGATTCAGTATCCATCTGTGCCGTGGGTATTTTTAATGCACCCTGAAGGGCGTGATCGATTTTCCCCCAATCTCGATTGATATTAATAATCGGTTTCCATTCATTATCTACAAACCGCCAGGATTTTCCGGTCCATTTGTCTTGTTTGATAATCATGCCTTGCGATTTGACCGTAACATGCCGTGGGGCATAGATATGAAAAAAGATCGCCGCAAGGACAATTCCTATCACTAACCCAATGCCGAGATTTATTTTGCCATGCTGCATAATTACCCCGCAACGGTTGTTATTCGTTATTTGACAATTAACAACTAACTAGTGTCCATCCAGAAATGGTAGATTTTGGTTCAGGACAAGGCCACAGCATTTTTGCAACCGCAGGCGTAGCGTGACTACGTTGAGGATTGTAAAAAAGCGAGAACGCTGTCCTGGGTCGAAAGATGCTATTTATGGTTGGACATTAACTATTCGTCGAAGGTACATACTCCGGAACAACCTCCTTAAGTTTGCTGCGAATCCCTTCGGTATCTTGCTGCTGAGCCAGCTTCACCAGGTCATCGATTTGACCATTTAGTATGTCTTGATCGCAAATTTGACCGCGCAAAACCATGATTTTTCCATGGCTGGTGGGAACAATGCCCTCACCCTCGGTTATGAGTTCTTCGGAAAGTTTTTCGCCGGGTCGGAGGCCGATAAATTCTATCTTGATGTCAACATCCAGCTCAAACCCGGACAACCGAATGAGGTCTCTGGCCATATCCACGATTTTTATCGGAGTTCCCATGTCCAGGGTAAAAATTTCGCCGCCTTCACTCATGGAGCCGGCTTGAAGGATCAACTGGCATGCTTCGGGGATGGTCATAAAATATCGCATCACATCCGGATGGGTGACGGTGATGGGACCCCCTTTTTCGATCTGTTTTTTAAATAAAGGAACCACGCTGCCTATGCTTCCGACCACATTACCAAATCGGACAGTGGCGTATATGGTAGAGGAAATTTCACAGCCGTTTTGACCCTGTATCAAAAGCTCCGAAATTCGTTTACTGGCCCCCATGATGTTGGTGGGCCGGACGGCTTTGTCTGTGGATACAAAGACAAAGCGCTTGACATCGAATCGATTGGATACATCGATTAAGTTGCGTACCCCGACAACATTATTGGTTATGGCCTCCCAAGGGTGGATCTCGAGCATGGGGACATGCTTATAGGCAGCCGCGTGAAAAACGACCTGGGGGTTGTGGGCATCGAAAATGGAAGAAAGCTGATTCAAATTTCGGATATCCGCAAGCAGCGGAACGATTTTAATAAAAGGGAAAACATCTCTAAGCTCTATTTCGATGTCATACAGCGCACTTTCCGCCCGATCACATACTGCGATCTTTTCGGGTTTAAATCGACAAATCTGTCTACAAAGTTCTGCCCCAATCGAACCGCCGGCACCCGAGACGAATACAATGGCATTGTTAAGATAATCGCCGATCCGCTCCTCTTCCAATCGAATGAGTTCACGACCCAATAAGTCATGATAGGCGACATCCCTTATGGCCTTGACCGACACCTTGCCGTCGATAAGCTCCCCCATTCCAGGCACGGTTTTAAAGGGCAGGCCGTTTTCCTTACAGATGGATACGATGTTTCGCATCTGCTGCGAGGAGGCCGAAGGAATGGCGATAAGCATTTCATCCACACTCAGTTGCGATACAATCGGCCCCAAGTCACTTATCGGCCCAAATATTGGAATGCCATGGATTTGTCTGCCCACTTTGCTCGACTCGTCATCGATAAATCCCACGACATTGTATTTGAGAAGCGCATTGTCATTAATTTCTCTGTAGATCTTCTCGCCACAGTCGCCTGCGCCTATTACTAAAAGTTTTTTTCTTTGAAGGTGTTTTGAATTTTTCCCAAACAAATGATCAAAAGTTCTCACTCGTGCAGTATCATCTTTTATTCCGATCCAGTAATAGATGCGAACGCTGATCCGGTGTCCCGAAATAAAAGCGATTGTAAGGATCCAATCGATGATTATTACCGAACGGGCAAAGCCCCCAAGGCCTTGAACAAAATAAAGAAAAAAGAAAATGACTACCGAAACCAGGCTGGCAGCCCTAACAATTCTGAACATATCTCCGATACTGGTATAACGCCACATGCCCCTGTAAAGATCAAACAGATAAAAGATGATGAGTTTTATCATGACGACAAGGGGTAGTGTCCGTGCAATAAATCCTGGATAATCGTCCGGAAGGTGAAAGTTGAAGCGCAAAAGAAAGCTACCATACCAGGCCAGCGCAAGGAGCAGAATATCGGCTCCTAGAATCAGTAAAAAATTCTTATAAAGAATCCCCTTTAGCATCGTCATAGAAAATCGAGTCAAAATTCTGTGTCTGCCCCGCCTGTCGAGGAGAAGCGTAGATTTATCCGCCTCTGGAGGGTTCCGCTATCGGGGCCTCGTTTGCTCTGTGGAATGCATAGCCTATTCTTCTGGGTAGCTCCGATAAATGGTACCGGAGCCTGTCAATCGCAGCAGGCGGTCAAAAAATTAGAAACACACAAAACAAGCCCTTCCCCTACCATGTCCTTAAAATAAGGCTGCGCTGTGGGCACCAAATCTATAATCGGTTTCATTATCTTACGCGACATTTGACATGCTTCGGTGAGGGGCCGGGGCACCTCGGAGCAGGCCTTCAGTGCTCAAATCTTCATCGATATCTGGCCAATGGATGCCAAATCCACCGCCGCTGATTTCCCAACGATTGCGTTGCTGTTCGGTAGCATGGAGTAAGCGAGGATACCAAGCCAACGGCACAGTGATACGACGTCCGTCCAGGATATCCACACTTAATGAGTCTTCGGTAAAATGCACCTTTTTAACACGTTCTCCAGGTCTAATCTTTGAAATATTCATACCAAGCCTCCAAAAATCGCTTTTCATTTTCATCAATAACATGTTCTATCTCACGTAGCTCTTTCGCACTAAATCCAAGATTGCGAGCAAGTCCAACAGGTTGAAGTCAAAACTTGCATGACTGATCATCACGGTCAACATGAACATGTGGTGGTTCATTAGGTTCGTGACTATGGAAATATACCCGGTATGGGCCGGCTCGCAGAATGGTCGGCATATCTTATCCTGTTTTTTCGTTGGCTGTAAACATGCTTTTAAATTAGCTATACCGTTCTAATATTCATTCTGGAATTATATCCTAAAATTTTCAAACTATCAATATTTGAGGTAATTCAATAAGTCCAACGGGCTAAAATTCCAGCGCTTTTCAACCCACG
>CAZHAH010000106.1:0-19686 GCA_964530095.1 uncultured Desulfobacteraceae bacterium
AAGGAAGGCGAAAATTTCAACCGCAGGAATACATTGAGTATTTTGAGGGTAGCGCATAGCTTCACTTCGTGCGAAATTTGAGCCTGACACAGAGATTGGCCGAAATGGGATGTTTTGAAACCGGCTCCAAGGATTTGTTTTAATGCCCGGGTTAATCGAAAATGGTGTGATAAAACGTGTAACCTTATTTCGGGGTTACCGACACAATTTTGCCATCGGTAATTTGATGCAGGTCTTGCGGCGTCAGCTTGAAAACCGCATATGGATTGCCGGCTGCGGCCCAAATCTCTTCGAATTGAAAAAGATCTTCATCGATGAAGGTCAATAATTTTTCCTTGTGTCCCAGAGGTGGAACCCCGCCAATGGCGAAACCGGTCTTCTGCCGTACAAAATCGGCATCCGCCATTTTGACGACCTCGTCAACATAACTGCCGATCAGTTTTTCATTCACCCGGTTTTCACCGCCAGCGGCGACAAAAATGGGTTTATTTGTCTTTTTTCCTTTAAAGATGAGTGACTTGACGATCTGCCCGAGTTGACAGCCAACCGCCCGGGCGGCATCTTTAGCACTACGCGTGGTCTTGGCCAGTTCAACGACTTCACAGGCGAGTCCATGCGATCGTAAAGCCTCCTGTACCCTGCGGGCGCTTTGACTCAAATTATTCGGCATCTTCATTTCTCCTTAGTAGCCGAGCAGTAGCTGATTGCTTAGCGATCGGGATTCACCGGCCGCGATGACCCGGATTGCGGGCTTGCCTTTAACCGGGCATTTGGTTTCGCAGATTCCACAGCCGACGCATTTGCGAAGATCGACAAAGGGAAGTTTTAAGCGAACCTTTCCGGCGCTGGGACTGTGGACCCAATCCTGGCGTAAATATATGGCCTTGGGAGACGTCGGGCAGTGCTCTTCACAAACGATGCAAGGTCCGTTTCCGGACCAGGGAAGACACCGGCCGCGGTCAAAATAGGCCGATCCGATGCGGATGGGGCGTTCGATTTTTTCCTTACCCGAAATTTCGCGAATCGCTCCGGTAGGGCACACGCTTCCGCATAAGGTGCAGGTATATTCGCAATAGCCCTGGGTCATAATCAGATTGGGTGTCCAGAATCCGGCCATACCGGCTTCGGAAAGGGTTGGGTTGATGGCATTGGTGGGGCAGATTTTCATGCACAAACCGCAGCGCTGACACAGAGTTAAAAATTCCGCTTCCGGCAAAGATCCGGGCGGCCGGATGAGCCGTGAGTCCGGCACCTTGAACACCCGTCCGTCAAGTTTTCCCAAAAAAGGGAGTGCCAGGCCGGACATCAAACCGGTCATTACCGCACGACGCCCCATATCGGGATTTGGGTTCAATTTTATGGAGCGGTTGAATTTGAACGTCAGGGCGTCTTCGGGGCAGGCCTCAAAACAATTAAAGCAGCGGATACATTCGGCATTCTCCCAGATTTGATCGGGGTGGGGTGAGGCGCCGCCCTGGCAGCTTTGAACGCATTTCCGGCAATCGGTACATTTGGCGGGATCTTTCTCCAATTGCAGCAAACTGAATTTGGAGAAAATTCCCAGCAAAGCCCCCAGGGGACAAAGAACCCGGCACCAGAAGCGAGGCTTGAGCCGGTTGAGGAATAGAATCGCCAAAAAAAGGAGACCGATAAACCATGCGGTTTGAAAGGCCTTATACTCATATCCGAATATGGGTGCTAACAGCACTTCCGCACCATAACTTAACAGATTTAAGGCTTTAATATCACTCTGGGCTAAAAGCTCGAAAAAACCTTTAAGACCCGTTCCCACAGCAGGCAAAACCGCAAGCCCGATGGAACGAAACAGAAACGCAATCGGATCCATCAGACCGGATAGATTCAATCCGCACAAGGCCGCCAACAGAATGGTAATAAGGAGAAAGTATTTAACGCGCTGGCTGGGTGTTTTTTGATTGGCGGCAATCCGCTTTTTCCCTTTGAGTGCCGGTTTGTAGGCACTCACGGCATGGTGCAGGGATCCGAAGGGACAAATGGCGCTGCAGAAAATGCGTCCCAGAAAAAGCGTAGCGGCAATTAATACGATCGCCAGCCAGAAGCCGCTGATCCACTTGTGCCCCGATATCAACGAGGTGATTACGGTGAGGGGATTTATCTCAAAGAAGAAGGTTAACGGATAGTCGATGCGGATGTCCTGCTCGTTAGCAAAAGCGAGCGAGTACTGGAGGTAGATATCCTGGGGGAGTCTCGATTCAATAAGGAGAAAAAGAAACAGGCTTAGAAACAGGATCTGGCTGGCACGTCGAATCCAAACAAGGTGCCTGGCCTTCACACGGTCACCGCGTGGCGATCGATCTGTTTCATATCGTAGGTGCCGAGGCCCCATTTCTGTGCCAGCTGAACAAAACCCAAAGATTCGGGGCGCACGTTGAACATTTCAGCGGCCTTGGCATCCGCCGCCACGGGGTCATCACTTAAAATAAGGCGGTTCTTTGTGATGACATCCGATGGGCTGCCTCCGGAAGGACCGTTTCTTAACATAATGCGCGTGGCATCGATCAGGGTAATAGTCGGTTTAAAGAAGCGGGCCAGATCGACAATGGTTTGGTGGATATCCTGATGCAGGGACCAGCGGCTGCCGCCCACGGCCCCGATCCAGTTTTTCATGCCGAGGGTGAGTCTACTGAGAGAGTGGTGTTTGGCAATGGGAAGGTTGATGATTTTATCGGCTTCCACCAGGGGCGTAAACACGGGCCAGAGATTCAGACGATGCCCCCTTATATTCATTTTTTTCATCAATGATGAACGCGGATAGACCAGATCGGCGCCCGTGTTTTTGGCCACCCGCCCGGCCCCGGTGATGGCAAAACAGCGTCTGGCATCATGGATGGTGTGATCGGCAATGCGCACCCTTTTGGCCCCCGCTTCCTGACAAAGCCGAACGACGGCCTCCAGCACTTGCGGATTTGTGGAGGCCGCCAGGTGAGGGGCTCGGGCCCAGGAAATATTGGGTTTGATGACGACGACATCGCCCCTGGATACAAAACGCTCGATCCCACCGGCCTTATCAAAAATCTTGCGCGTCAGTTCGCCGACGGCGTAACCATCCGTTTGCCCCAGGCCTTCCACCAGGAATTTTGATTTTTGGGCAGCGGCCAGGGCCGCTGAAAAACTGAGAGGAGAAACCGTGGCGGCGCCGGTCAAGAGAAAGCCACCCGATATCTGCGAAATCCGTCTGAGGGCATCTCTTCGGGTAATGGGGTTTTTTGGCATGGCGGGACCTCTATTCTTCGCTAAAGCGATCTCGGATATGCTGGATCAGATCGAGACTGGAAAAGAAAATTTCGACAAGCTCGGGATCAAACTGGCGCCCCGATTCCTCCTTAATAACATCCAACGCTTTGGATTCATCCCAGGCGTTCTTATAAACCCGTACCGAAATAAGCGCGTCATACACATCTGCAAGGGCCACAATCCTTCCGAATATAGGAATTTCCTGGCCCTTTTTCGGTTTTGGCGAGCCGTCCGGCATGGCAAACCCTTGCAAAGGTTTGCCGGTTTGAGAGTCAATGTGCCCGGGGTACCCCCCCTTACCGTCCCAGCGTTCATGATGATTGAGGGCCACAATACGGGCGGCGTCATCAAAATCCGACTGCACATCGTGAAAAAGGCGGGCGCCGAGAAAAGAATGCTGCTGCATTATTTCGCGTTCCTGTTGGGTTAAGGGACCCGGTTTTTTTAAAATCGCATCGCCGATGGCTACTTTGCCCGTATCGTGGAGCATGGCGGCCATGCGGAGCGAATCTCTTGTTTCATCAATTTCTTTTTGGGCCACGCCGTGTTTCAAAGCCCATTTTTCGTACAGTTCCACCGAGTAACCGGCGACGCGGTTGACATGGGGGCCCGTTTCTTTGGGATCGCGCATCTGGGCCATGCGAATCATACGCAGGAGGATGGCACGGGTCAATTGCGCCCGTTCCAGGGCGACGGCCGCAATACTCCCGAAATGGGACATCATCTTTTCATCTTTGTCTGAAAAAGGGACTACGTTTTTGGATTCGTCCTGGGCGTTAATGATTTGCAGAATTCCCAGGATCTCGCAGCGGGTATTCATTAAAGGAAGCGTCAGAACCGAGCGCGTGCAGTATTGGGTGGTCTCATCGAAATGCTTGTCGAAGTGATACGGCAGCGTCGGATCAAGCTGGTTGGCATCTGCGATTTTCAGAGATTTGCCGGTGACGGCGACATGCCCGGCGATGCTTTCTTCATCTATGGGCATGCTGAAGGTCGAGTAGATCAGTTTTTCACCCTTTTGCAGTCGGCTCTGGAGGGTGTCGTTCTGCGTGTAGCTAAAATCAAGCAGGTCTCCCTTGCGGATGTAGATGGACCCGGCGTCGGCATTTACAAACCAGCGCGCACCTTTCAAAATGTGCTCCATAAGGATGTCGAGATCTTTGACCCGGCTGAGCTCAACCCCCAGGTTTGTGATGGCATCTAGTTTTGCATGTTCGCTGGGCATATTCGCTCCTTTTAAAAAAGGTTCTACCAATCAGGTTAGTGAATAATATAAAAAATGATACCTAAGAGTCAAGGGTGGCCGGTAAAGTGCGCTTTAGACGGCAAGGTGTTTCTGCACTACTGCTTTTTTCAAATACTCAAAGACGGCGCCACCTTCAGCGGCAGCGTTTGTTTTGCCGCTCACAATGTCATGAAAGTAGGCGATTTTTTCTTTATCGAAACTGTCGAGCCGAGCGTCGATTAATTTCAAGGTGTTATAGATGAGGCTAAAGACAACAACGGGCCCGTAATGCAGCTCTCCCTTTGGGCTCTGGGCGAGTGCGCCGATGATCTTAAACCCGCTCATCTTAAAGGCTTTGGGTGGCGGGCGATATTCCAAAAGCTCGCCAAAGAGGCTCAAGGCCTCCAATACACCGTCGGCGTAACCCTGTGACAGGGAGGCAGCTCCATCCTGAGCGATGGCATCGATTTCCGTTTTGGTAAAGGAGAGATCGAGAAGATCGATGCATTCCTTTTGAATAATATCGATCGAGGCTTCCTTTTTGGCGGCAACAACATCTTTATCATTTAAGATTTTGATGATATTGCGGATTTTTACCATTTCCTTAATGGTGGGACTTTTTCTTAAAACCACATCCGGGATGCTGGTTTGATAAAGGGCAAGTTCGTTGTCGAGAACCAGGATCTTGTGCGGGTTCCTTTCATCCCGGTGGACAAAGAGATCAAGATCGCGCTCTTTGCGGTGAGTGTAGGGACTGTTTTCAAGGAGACGGCGCATGGTTTCCTTGTCCGTCTTGCGGCCGCTTTCCGGCGGGCCGATCGATCGGCGGACGGTTTGGGCCATCTTATCAATGGCGATCTTTTTTAGAAGGTTGTCCTTGAACGGCATGGGGAAACCTTTACCAGTAGAGAATTATAGAATCCTACCATGGATAAACTCATAAGTAAATACGCCTACTTTCGACTTTCACACCATTAAAATGTATGGTAACCGTTCACGGGTTTAGAGGCCAACCCGATTCGGCTGAGCTCGTGGCAGGCTGAACGGTGAATCCCGATTTCATCGGGAAACCCTGGTCGCCTACGGCGCCGCCAAAGGCGGGTAAACCTGTGAACGTCTACAAACAAACAAAGGAAGGTACGATCAATGTCTGCAACGGTAAAAGTGGTTTTTGAGGGCAAGACACTAAAACTGCCGGTTATTTTTGGTTCTGAAGGAGAAAGGGCGATCGATATTTCGGAACTGCGCCGGAAAACCGGTTTGATCACCATGGATCCCGGGCTGGCCAATACCGGCACCTGTACCAGCTCCATTACGTTTATGGATGGCGAGAAGGGAATCTTGCGCTATCGGGGTATTCCGATCGAGCAGCTGGCGCAGAAGGCGACGTTTAAAGAAACGGCCTATCTGTTAATCAACGGTGAGCTCCCGACGCGTAAGGAATTGAATCGGTTTTCGGTGCTGTTGAACGACAATTCTTTGGTACATGAGGATATGCAGGGTTTTTACCAGAATTATCCGCGGGCTTCCCATCCCATGGGAATTCTATCCGCCATGATCAATGCCTTAAGGAGTTTTTATCCGGAACTCCAGACCCTGGAAGAAGAAACAAATATGACGGTGACACGCCTGCTATCCAAGTTGCGGACCCTGGCGGCTATGTCGTATAAAATCTCGCGGGGGCATAAAGTCGTCTATCCACGCCCCGACCTGGCCTATTGCGCCAATTTTCTAAATATGATGTTCGATTCACCGGTAAGACCCTATGAGATTGACGAAGATGTGGTCAACGCCTTGCGGATTTTCTGGATCCTGCACGCGGATCATGAGCAGAACTGCTCTACATCCACGGTGCGGATTGTGGGTAGCTCGAGGGCAAATCTTTACGCCGCCATCTCCTCGGGAATGGCGGCGCTGTGGGGCCCTTTACACGGCGGCGCCAATCAGGCGGTTATCGAGATGCTGACTCAGATCAAGGAAAGGGGAGGGGAGGTTTCCTGGGCCCTTGAGAAAGCCAAAGACAAAAATGATCCGTTTCGATTGATGGGTTTCGGGCACCGGGTTTACAAGACATTTGACCCGCGCGCTAGAATCATTAAAAAAGTGTGCCACCAGATTTTGAAAAAACGCAAACGCAGTGATCCGCTGCTCGATATTGCCATGGCGCTCGAAGAAGCGGCCCGGAAGGAAGACTATTTCATTGAGCGCCATTTATATCCCAATGTGGACTTCTATAGTGGAATTGTTCTGCGCGCCATCGGAATACCGACCAATATGTTTACAGTGATGTTTGCCATCGGTCGTCTGCCGGGCTGGATTGCGCAATGGAAAGAAAGCATTGACGATCCGAACTGGAAACTGTGCCGGCCGCGACAGGTATATACCGGACCAAAGGTAAAAGACTTTGTGCCGATTGATGAAAGAAACTGATTAAAAACCGGTCGTGGGCCGTCTCTGACCAAAAGAAACTTCACAGGGCGCGTTTTTGACCACGTGCTTGTTCAGCTTTTTGCACCACAAGGACTGAAAGGTTCGGCAACTCCCGTCGAGGGCGTCCACTTGGGCAAAATCAGCATGTTTGCAGAGCAGATCGCACCATGCAATCCGGTGGGTGGTAACGCCGGCATTGGGCGCTGAATCCGGTTTTTTCATGCCAAAATCAGATCCTCCAGCGCCAACCGACGCGCGCTAACATGCGCCTGCAGCTTTTGCAGCAGCTCTTCCAGGGGAATCCCATAGCGAACGGCACCGTCAAGGGTTCTCACCGCCAGAGTACCGGATTCTTTTTCCTTTTCTCCGATGGTGAGAATAAGCGGAATTTTGGCAAGCTGGGCATCCCGGATTTTTCGGTTCAGGCTTTCGGTGCGGCGGTCTATTTCAGTTCGCAACCCGACCTTGCGAAATTCGGTTTCGATTTTTTGGGCATCCGCAATGAGGGCATCATTAATCGGCAGAAAGACGGCCTGAACCGGGGCCATCCAAAGCGGAAACTTGCCGGCGAAATGTTCAATTAATATGCCCAGAAATCGCTCGATGGATCCGAAAATCGTGCGATGGATCATAATTGGGCGGCGTTTTTGATTATCGCTATCCACAAAGGTCAGGTCGAATCGTTCCGGCATCGACATGTCGAGTTGAATCGTGCCGCACTGCCAGGTCCGGCCCAGAGCGTCTTTGATATGCAGATCGATTTTAGGCCCATAAAAGGCCCCGTCCCCTTCGTTTAGGCGGTACTCATGTTCGTAAGTGTCCAAAGCCGACTGGAGTCCCGAAGTGGCGGTCGCCCATTGTTCGTCCGTGCCGATCGATTTTTCGGGTCGTGTGGAAAGTTCCAACTCAAAGCCGAGGCCAAAGGCCCTGTATAGGCATTCGGACAGCTTCAGAACCCCTAAGATTTCGTCTTGGATCTGATCGGAAGTCATAAAGAGGTGGGCATCATCCTGGTGAAAGGCACGCACCCGGAACAGGCCTGCCAGCACACCGCTCAGTTCATGCCGGTGAACCAGTCCAACTTCGGCCGCCCGAATCGGGAGTTCACGGTAAGAGTGGGGGCGGTTGCCGTAAATCAGCATACCCCCGGGACAATTCATGGGTTTGATGGCGTAGCCCATTTCATCTACCGCAGTGGTGTACATGTTTTCGCGATAGTTCTCCATATGGCCGCTGCGCTCCCATAGGCCGATATTGAGCATAATCGGGGTTTTGGTTTCCACATATCCGGCCAAACGGTGCTCCGCGCGCCAAAGATCGAGCAAGGCATTCCACAGCTCCATTCCTTTGGCATGGAAAAAGGGCATCCCCGGCGCTTCATCATGGAAACTAAAAAGCTGCATGGCTTCACCGATTTTGCGGTGATTGCGCCGCTTGGCTTCTTCCCGCAAATTGAGGTATTGTTTAAGCTCCTTTTTGTCGAAAAAGGCGGTTCCATAAATTCGTTGCAGCTGAGCCTTGGTTTGATCGGCGCGCCAGTATGCCCCGGAAACCTTCGTAAGTTTGAAGGCCTTGACAAAGCCGGTGTGAGGCAAATGCGGACCCCGGCATAAATCGGTAAAATCGCCATGGGTGTAAAAAGAGATCGTGCCTTCATCAAGTTCGGAAATCATTTCCAATTTGTACGGCTCATTTTTATAGAAATCGAGCGCCTCGGTTTTGCTGACCTCCCGGCGCAAAAAGGGGACCTTGGCTTTGACGGCTTTGGCCATTTCCGATTCAATTTTTGGAAAATCATCTTCCGAGACGGGCTCCATATCGACATCGTAATAAAATCCATCCTCCACGGCCGGGCCGATGGTGAGATTAGCATCCGGATAAACATGCAGGATCGCCTGTGCCATCACATGGGAAGCACTGTGGCGGAGGATATCGAGGGCCTCAGGATCTTTAAGGGTAATCAGCCGTATTTCAGAATCGTCACTAATCGGCGTCATTAAATCTACAAGCGTCCCGTTTAGTTCCATCGCCACGCAATTTCGCGCAAATCCCTCCGAAATGCTTTTGGCAACATCAAGGCCTGAGGGGTTATCCGCAAATTGCTTTTGATCGCCATCCGGAAATGTTATGTTGACCATTGTTGTTCACCCGTCGTAATAGTTAGTGTCCATCCATAAATGGATAATTTTCCAAGGGAAATAAAAACAAACGAATCGCCACGCTAACCTAAGTGTAAAGAATTAAGAGAAATGAATCGATGGGTCAAGAAAAAAAAGTGAGGCCGCAATATCAACTCATACACCGGCCCGCCGATCTGCGCGAAGTTGCCCGGAAGTTGTCAACGCAAAGCAGGCTTGCGGTCGATCTCGAAGCCGATTCCATGTATCATTTCCAGGAGCGGGTCTGTCTGGTGCAACTCGCCACCCCAAGCGAATGCTTTGTGATCGATGCGCTGAAGGCGGAAACGCTTACGGTATTGCGTCCTATTTTTAGCGAACGCAAAATCAGAAAGATATTTCACGGTGCCGACTACGACATTCGATCGCTTTACCGTGACTTTAAGATAGAGGTTAACAATCTTTTTGATACACAGCTGGCCTGCCGCTTCCTCGGGGTTCGGGAGACCGGCCTGGAGGCGACCCTGTCGCAACGCTTTAACGTAAAGCTAGTAAAGAAATATCAGAAAAAAGACTGGTCAAAAAGACCACTACCCCAAGCCATGCTGGACTATGCCGCCGAAGATGTCACCTATTTAATCCCTCTTTTTGAGATCCTTTCCAAAGAGTTGCAGAAAAAAGATCGGCTGGCATGGATTATTGAGGATTGTGATCGGTTGAGTCAGGTGAGGCCGGCTGCATCTCTCTGTGAACCGTTGTTTCTGCACTTTAAGGGCGCCGGGCGTCTCGGTTCAAGAAGCCTGGTGGTTTTGGAAGCGCTTCTCAGGCTGCGCAAAAATATCGCTCAAGAAAATGACAAACCGCTGTTTAAAATTTTTGGAAACGAATCGCTAATGAAAATTGCGGTATCTAAGCCGGTGACACTGCAGCGGCTGCAAAGGACTCAGGCACTTAGCTCACGGCAGGTAAAAATTTATGGCGCGCAATTGATCGAAACGGTAAAAAAGGGCCTGCAAGTATCGGAGGCGGATCTTCCAGTATATCCGCGTAACAAGGCGCCGGCCTCGGATCCGGAAACCACCCGGCGAATAAGGGCGCTGAGAACCTGGCGCGAACGCAAAGCCCAGGCCTTGCAAATGGACCCCTCCTTGATTTTGTCCAAAGGCCTGATTACTTCGCTCGCACGGCACAACCCCAAAAAGATCCGTGCGCTTGCGGCGATCGATAATATCAAAGACTGGCAGATAAAGGAGTTCGGGAGAGAGGTCATTTCCCTATTGAACTAATTCACATATCAGTTCGCAGGCGGTTTGAAGCTGAAGCTTGCTTGTGTTCAACACCAGGTGATAGTTGTCGGACTGATCATATCCGGTCTCACCGAACTTGCGGTACAGATTCGCTCTTCGATTGTCGTCTTGATTTACGGCCCTGACCGCTTGTGCCTGGGTAAGATTATATTTTTCAACCAGAAATTTTATCCTGTCGTCACTGTCTGCCGTGATGAGCAGGTGGAAAACATCATCATCGTCTTTTAATATATATTGACTTCCTCTTCCGATAATCACAGCGTTGCCATCCGCAGCGATTTCAACGATTATTTTTCTTAAAATATCGACATATATCTCTTCATCGATTGTCTCTTCTTTTCTGCTGGTCATCAGATCCTTCAGACCTTTGGGGACAATATCGGAAACAAATTTTTTAAACACACCATGCGTTTGTTGTTCCAGATCATCCACCGAATCCGTCGAAACCTTGGCGTGTATTGAAACCATCTGGATGACTTCATTGTCATAAAATTGATATCCCAGCTTTTTGGCAACCATTTCACCGAGGGTTCGACCCCCAGCGCCGAAATGCCGGGAAATTGTAATTACCGCCATGCCATTCTCCTCCGATTAATAGACTCTGATCTTTAAACGAGTTTGCATATCAGTTCGCAAGCCTTATCCAGACTAACCTTTCTCGTATTCAACACCAAATGGTAGTGCGCCGGGCTATCATAATCTTCTTTGTGAAACCGCCGGAATAAATTGAGCCTGCGCTTGTCTTCCATGTTTACGGTATTGGCGGCATGCTTGGTAAACAGGTCATATTTTTCTTCTATAAACAGGATCCGGTATTCTTTGTCGGCAACCAGCAGCACATGGCGCGCTTCCTTATGTTCTTTTAAAATGTACTGACTGCCGCGGCCAAGGATAATCGTATTTCCCTCATCGGCGATCTTGCGGATAATTTCATGCAGCAGATCGACATAAATCTCTTCATCGAGATAACCGCGTTGATCATCCAGGATACGATCGACCAGGCCCTTTGGAACCAGCTGGGAGACAAACCGTTGGAATTTCCCTCCGGCTTCCTTTTCCATGGACTCGACCCAGTGGGTTGAAACCCTGGCTTTTTTGGCAACCATCTGAATGATTTCACTATCAAAAAAATTGTAGCCTAATTTTTTGGAGACCATTTTACCCAATGTTAAGCCGCCGGCTCCAAACTGTCTTGATATTGTTATGACACTCATGCAGGATTCCTTAGTTTTATAGTTGAAATAAATCCGGTTTGTTTTTATATTAACAATCTTTGAATTGGTCAAGTGTGAAAATTCCTGACTTCCTCATCCGGCACCCATACTAGGTCAAAAGTGTGATCTCCGAAAGCGATTTAGACCCCAAAAAGGTTCAGTTGTCCATTAAAATAGTTGTTGCAATTAATTATTAATATGATATCAAATCAGATTTTGTTCTTGATCCGCCTACGTATCTGGAGCAATGACTGCAACATGTTTTTTAACTATAGGAAAAACCGAGCGTGGGCTGAAAACATTTCAATCGTAATGCAACTCGGTCTTACCATGGCCGGTTGTATTGGTTTCTGTTTTTTTGTAGGCCTGACGTTGGACAAGTGGCTGGGTATTCGGGGGATCTTTGTTACGCTATTTATTGTACTTGGTGTTATCGGCGGTGCAACCGTCGCCTATCGGCAGATCATGGAAATAATCGAACCAGAGGATAAGGGCCAAAAAAACACTGACAATGGAACCGATTAGACAGACCCAGAAAAGATACTGTTCTCAAGCCCTGGTGGCGGCAATCATTGCAGGTCTGATTTTCATCCTGGCCGATCAAAAACCGATGGGCAAGGGCTTGATCCTAGGCACCTTATTCAGCGTAATTAACTTTATTTTGATCGGCGAATTCATTCCGCTGCAATTGGGAAAGACAAAATCGAAAACGGCTTTTATCTCTTTTGGCTCGATTCTTATCCGCTTTGGCCTCCTTGCTTTACCGCTTATTTTGGCCATAAACTTTGAACAATTTAATCTGATAACGGCTATTTGCGGGATCTTTATGATTCAAATCGTCATAACGGCGGATCATTTACGCAAAAGCATAACCCGGGCTTCAAAAGATTAGCCTCCGGCGTACCGACTAATGGACAAACTTGGGCAAATACATCAACTGATTATTCCGATATTCGGATATCAGGTCACCATTAATATAGAGGTCATCATAATGACGTGGGCGGTCTTTGTGGTGCTGATTATTTTTGGCCTTTTTGCAAGCCGAAAAAAAGAGATACTTCCCCGGCCCATACAAGTTTTGGGGGAGTTGGTTGTAGCAACGTTTTATCAGCTCACCGAGGATGCATTGGACAAGGAACAGGCAAAAAAGTACAGCCCGCTTATATGTGCCCTGTTTATGTTTCTACTTCTTTCCAACTGGTTGGGAATCATTCCCCATCTTGAAGAGCCGACCAAGGATCTAAATACCCCCTTAAGTCTAGGCATCATGGGGTTTGCGATTGCACACTATGCGGGCATCAAATCCAAGGGTTTTAAAGCATACATCAATGAATATTTTCAGCCTATGTTTTTCATGATGCCGCTGAACTTGATCGGAGAACTATCAAAGATCATTTCAATCTCCTTCCGTCTTTTTGGGAATGTCATGGGCGGTTCGATCATCATTCTGGTGGTGTCTTATCTGACTTACAGCATTCTTCTTCCTCCCATGCTAAATGCTTTTTTTGGGCTGTTCGTCGGCACAATCCAAGCCTTTGTTTTTACGATGCTTACACTGGTTTATATTTCGGTTCAGGTTAATTAATACATGAGTTTCGACGCTGATACATGGGTAAAAATAGCCGCCTATACCGGCGGCGGTATGGCAATGGGTTTTGGCGCCATTGGGGCAGCCATTGGTGAAGGGTACACAGCCGCCCAGGCCAACATAGCCTTGTCTAACAATGTCGGCGATTCCGGGAAAATTGTTAAGGGTATGCTGGTGGGACAGGCTGTGGCTGAATCGGCGTCTATTTTTGCTCTGGTGGTAGCCATTCTCCTGCTTTTTTTGAATGTGCCCGCGCCAAGCCTTTTGAAAGCCGCTTCTCTGTTGGCAGCTGGAATAAGTATGGGATTCGGCGCAATCGGCGCAGGGATTGGATCAGGAATTCCCGGTGGGGATGCCTGTTTGGGAATTGCGCGCAAACCCGAAATTTCCGGAAAACTGACAACAACCATGCTCATTGGATCCGCCGTGTGCCAGACACCGGCCATATTTGCCATGGTCGTGGCTTTAGTTCTGATGTTTATGGATTTTGGGCAGGGAGCCGTTCATCTGACCTGGGCCGCCCACTTGGGCGCCGGCATCTGTATGGGGTTTGGTGCCATCGGTTCGGGGATTGGTTCGGGGTTCCCCGGAGGGCGGGCCTGCCTCGGTATGGCTGAACAACCCGAAGCGAGCCCCCAGTTAACGACCAATATGTTGATCGGGTCCGCCGTGTGCCAGACACCGGCCATATTTGCCATGGTCGTGGCCTTGATTCTGATGTTTATGAATTTTGAAAACGCGCCGCTTAACCCCACGTGGGCGGCTCTCTTCGGTGCCGGTATCAGCACCGGATTGGCGGCCATCGGTTCCGGGATCGGAGGCGGTTTAACCGCAGGTGCCAGTTGTGAGGGCATCGCCAGAAACCCGGCAACTGTTGGAAAAGTGACTACGATAATGCTCGTTGGTCAAGCCGTATCCCAGACACCGTCCATTTTCGGTTTGCTGGTCAGTTTTATTCTCATTTTTAAGACCTTTTCCGAATCTTTGACATTGAGTGCCGCCATGGCGCTTTTAGGCGCCGGGCTCAGCATGGGGTTTGGGGGGATCGGTCCGGGAATTGGCAACGGCATGACTGCCGAAAGTGCGGTACGATGGGTGGCCAGAAATGTAGAGCACGCGGGTGAACTTATGCGAACCATGTTGGTCGGCCAGGCAGTTTCGCAATCAACGGCGATTTATGCGATGGTCATCAGTTTGGTGTTGATATTTGTCGTTTAGTTAGTGTCCATCCATAAATGGTCTTTTTTGCGTTTTACAGCGTTCTCCGCGGATTGCCGAAGGACTTTGTCCTTCATAGGTGCCGGTTGCGACGTACACTGAGTACGCCTCACCGCAAACCCTTGTGCGGCCTTGTAAAACACAAAAAATCCACATTTCTGAATTGGACACTCCTGGGTACCATTATTTTAGTTGTGGATAGGCATTGATTAACCCTCAATGACAATAAGCAAAATGAAGAAAAAACGAATCATATTAAGATTATTAAATCGGAAATAATATTTTGAGGAGGAAAACATGTCAGTAGAAGGTGCAGATATCGTAAAAGCAGCCTCGTTTATCGGAGCGGGTTTGGCAATGGGGCTGGGTGCCATCGGCCCGGGTGTAGGTGAGGGTATGGCTGCGGCAAAAGCCTGTGAAGCGATCGGGAAAAATCCTAAGGAAGCGGGGTTGTTAACCAGAACTATGCTGGTGGGACAGGCCGTTTCTGAATCAACCGGAATCTATTCACTCGTAATTGCATTGCTGCTTTTATTTGTTGTTTAGTTTTTTAGGGTAAGCCGCTGGAAGAAGACTCATGCAAATTGTCAGTGTCGAAGCGCTTCTAAGCATTAATGAGACTTTAATTGTTCAATTAATCTCTTTCTTGATTTTTCTATTTATTATCAAGCGGGTGATGTTCCGTCCCCTGCGCGGGCTAATGAAAGAGAGGGAGCAACACGTCGACAAAATAAAATTCGATATTTCGGAAGCAGAGATTGAGTATGAAAAGCTGTTAGACCAGATCAAAAAGAGGGAATCTGCGGTCAGAAGAGAAGCCTTTTCGATACGGGACAAATTGGAACAATCGGGCGGGGATGAAGTTGCGGCGATAATGGAATCGACCCGGGAGGAAATCTCAGACTTAAAGGAAAAAGTCGGCCAGGAACTTCAGAAACAGATTTCAGAGGCTAAACAACAGGTCAAAAAAGAAACTGAAGCTATCGCTGTGGCAATCATGGAAAAAGTTCTGGATCGGAGCCCGCAATTATGAAGTGGTCGAATTTAATAAAGACTTTAGCCATTTTCGTAATGACTGCAGGCATGGGCTTGCTAGTTATTACTTCTGAGGCACTTGCGATTGACAGCGCCGGTGGCTGGCGTCCGACCTATGATCTTGTCATGCGGTGGTTGAATTTTCTTATACTGGTTTTTCTGCTGATCAAGTTCGGAAAAAATCCCCTGTTAAACCTCTTGCGCAAACGCAAGGAGGAATTGCAGAGGGAGATAAATCGGGCGGAGGAAAAAAGAAATAAAGCCCAGGCAAAGGTCAAAGAGGTTAACAAGCTTCTGGATGAGAGTGTTGTGCGGCTTGAAGATAGAAAGGAAAAAATCATTAAGCAGGGCGAAAATAGAAAACAGGAAATCATTCGTGATGGACAGAGGGCGAGCCAGCTTTTGCTCCAGGAATCCGAACGCAAGTTAGATGCTCATTTTTTAAGCGCCAGGAAAACCTTTCAGGCTGAAATGATCGATGAGGCCATGAAAATCGTTTTCGAAAAGCTTCCGCAGCAAATTTCCGACGAAGATAACCAGAAATTGTTGAATCAGTATTTTGCCCGCGTTGCATCAGAATAAAACCCAAAACCATTCCTAATCTCCGGCATCTCCTGCCGGGAAAATGTTTTTACCGTAGTTTACCTCGAGGATTAATCTCCTTCGCAAGACACCTTAAATTTCAGAACTTGTAAAACTTCGCTGTAGTCTTTGTTTTTAAGCAAATTACTTGGAAAAACATTAGGTTATGGAAGAAATGTTGGCGAGGAGGGACCGTAGATCGTTCAGTTTCGGGGCGGTAGAAGCGCAGAAAACCACGTATAGCTGACACGCTTCTTGTTTGGCCATTATGGGCTTTAAATAGGTCGCTGAAGGCGTTTTCCCCCAAAACCATACCCTGGCTATGGGCCGGCAGCCGCAAGTACCTTTACCGAAAACTAAAAATCCTCGTGCTACGCAGCCGAAGCGGAAAAGGGCGCCCCTGGCCCCTGTTAAATCATCAGGCTTCGGTTCTGATAGATGCATGAAGCCGATGGTCGCGCCAACACTTGATTTGGTTTCTGATTAGCCAACAAATCTTGAATATTTTAGCATCTATCGACATTCCGCTATTCATTTCGAACGCATTAGCCTCTATTTTTCCTAAGATTTTGAATTTTAAACCGATTTGTGATGATGGCAAGATAACACAGGGAGAGAAAAACCCAAAATTATTTCGTATGCTGACTCATCTTGTATCTTTAAAATAACAATGTATAATGCAAGTAGATGAAAGCCGTGAATATGGCAACTATTCGAAAATAGTAATTGATAAACTCACTGCGAACCTATTCCAAGGAAGAAATGAATATGACGGTTCTCATAAATGATTTTATGGAGGCGCTTTTATCCCTCGACAAACTCTCAGCAGAACAAATGCTGGAGGATGAAAAGGACCGGATTACCTCCATAAAATTTGTTGAAGAAGTGGTTATTGTTGCCCTTGAGCGCATAGGGCTACGATGGGAGGAAGGAACCATCGCGTTATCACAAGTCTATATGGCTGGGCGAATTTGTGAAGACTTGGTAGACGAGATTCTCCCCTCCGCAGATCCTGCAAGGAAAAATCAACCGAAGATGGCTGTTTGCGTACTTTCGGATCATCACAAATTGGGGAAAGCAATTGTGTATTCACTTTTAAGAGCTAGCGGGTTTGATTTGTCAGATTACGGCACAATGGAGGTTGATGGTTTGGTTGATCGTGTAAAAAAGGACAAAATTGAAATTTTATTCATATCGACCCTAATGCTTCCGTCAGCCCTAAAGGTTAAAAAGGTAAAAGAAAAACTTATGGATCTGAATACAAAAATTGTCGTTGGGGGAGCCCCTTTCCGATTTGATGAACACCTCTGGCGGGAAGTGGGGGCTGATGTCATGTGTCGAACCGCAGCTGAAGCTGTCTCCGCTATTCACAAGGTCATGGGAGGTGTTTCGTGAGCCAAGGCAAAATGACATCGCTGCAACGTGTCCTGACCACGTTGGGGCACCAGGAACCTGACCGGGTCCCATTCTTCCTCCATGTCACCATGCATGGGGCCAAAGAGTTGGGTCTATCCATTAAAGAATATTTTTCCAAGGCCGAGAATGTTGTTGAAGGCCAGCTAAGATTGCGTGACAAATACCGGCACGATTGTATTAACAATTTTTTTTATGCCTCGTTGGAAGTGGAGGCATGGGGTGGAGAAGTCATATATTGCGACGATGGCCCTCCGAATTCGGGCGAACCATTTATTCGGCGCTTTCAAGATATCAAGAAGTTGGAGCCCCCCCAGATTGAAAAAACACCCTATTTGAGCAAGGTGCTGAAATCAGCGCAGATGTTTAAAGAAAAAATAGGTGATGATGCCCCCATTATCGGTGTAGCTATGTCCCCATTTTCATTGCCGGTCATGCAGATGGGATTCGATAAATATATCGAACTGATATATGAACGGCCCGATTTGTTTGAGCATCTCATGAAAATCAATGAAGAATTCTGCGTTCAGTGGGCCAATGCACAGTTAAAAGCAGGGGCCACGGCAATATGTTATTTTGATCCGGTATCTTCCACCACCATTTCAACAAAAGAGATGTACCTGAAAACAGGATTTGAAGTTGCCAAACGCACGATTGCACGAATCAAAGGTCCTACCGCCACACATATGGCTTCGGGACGTTGTTTGCCTATTATTGGAAATATTGCACAAACCGGTACGGCGATCATAGGTGTCAGCACAGAGGAGAATCTTGAAGAATTGAAAGCGGCGTGCCAAAACAAGCTTTCCGTTTTGGGGAATTTGAATGGGATTGAGATGCGCCGCTGGAGTCCGAGGCAAGCGGAAGAGGAAGTCAGGAAGGCAATCTCCCAAGCTGCTATCGGTGGGGGGTTCATTCTGTCCGATAATCATGGTGAAATCCCCTGGCAGGTACCGGAGGAAGTATTGATGGCAATATCTAAAGCTATTCACAAATGGGGTCAATATCCATTAGATTGGGTGAATGAAAACAAGCAAGTCCTGAATTCAGATTTGTTTGATTTCTAAGTAAAAAACGAGGCGAGCCAAATATGGAGTTGGATACAGATAGAAAGCAAGCATCTGAATATGCCATGGCATTGGACTTGCTCGCAAAAATTACCCAAGTTGATACCGAGGGTGAAGCCGTTGAAAACATACTTGAATTATTTACAGTCTTATTTGCACCAAATAAATTGTTTTATGTCTCTTTAAGCGATGCACAAACCGAACGGGGACATTCTTCGTCATTATCGGTTGAAGATGATGCCGCAATTAAAAATCTTGTTACCAATTTTACTAAGAAATATGCTTGGACAGCGTCAGGGAAAGGCTTTATGGTAAAGCTCAGCCATAAAGTCAACCTACTGGGCATAATGGTTGTGGATGATATAAGCTATCCAGAACATATAGAACATTATCTTAACCTTAGCATGTCCATAGCTGATGTGTGCGGTCTGGCCATAGAAAATGCCAGGAGATATCAGCAGATAAAAAATAGTGAATACCGTCTCAGAAAGGAAAAAGAAAAGGTTGAAGAAGCCCTGGCCAAAGTGAAAAAACTAAGTGGGCTCCTGCCAATATGTTCTTCCTGTAAGAAACTTCGAGATGATAAAGGTTACTGGAGACAGATTGAAAGTTATATCCACGAGCATTCAGAGGTTGATTTTAGCCATGGCATTTGTCCTGTGTGTGCAAAAAAACTATACCCGGATTTAGATCTTAACCTGAAATAGTTTTCAACCGATATCCATCTTCTAATCCCTAGACAATGTAGGGAAGGAATAAAAATATTGTCACCATCTGAATTCATTAATTTCTACAGAAAACAGAAGAAAGACACAGAGCCACCGCATCCATAAGGACGATCGTAAACTCGCGCATGTGATGCACCCTGCCGAAAGGGAATTGATATGAAGGCCAAAAAACCCCATGTCATTGAAAGAATTTGTGACAAGCTCTTTGATAAGAAGGGAGAGGGAATAAAATTCGATGCTCGACAGAGGTAACCGGCTCTAAGCTATGGGTTATTTACTTGTTTATGGACGTCCCGGAAAATCACACATATCCTCTATTATTTTTCCGATCAGGGTGATCTTGTCTTTGATCCCATGGCAGGCGGCGGTGTTGTATGAGCACAATCTCTCAGGTGTCTCAACATCAGCAGTATCAAAAATGGAGAACAAACCGATTAATTGTTTCTGATACTAAGAATTCGTACAAAACAGATCAAATCAGGGTAACAC
>CAZHAH010000107.1:0-19613 GCA_964530095.1 uncultured Desulfobacteraceae bacterium
CAGGAACGAATTCGAAATTTCACGCTGACCCCCCGCATCCGGGTAAAAGTACCGATTGGGATCGCCTATAAGGAAAATATTCAGACTGTCCGGGAAATAATCCTGGCTACGATAAAAGACGATAATCGAATTCTCGCGGCACCCGCACCCACCGTGATTGTCACGGGGCTTGGGGACAGCAGCATCAACCTTCAGCTTCGTTTTTGGACGCAGGACCCACTGATGCAGTATTCACTCCAATGGGAATATACTGAACGCTGTAAACGTGCTTTAGATGATGCCCGCATAGAGATACCCTTCCCTCACAGTCAAATTTTTATAGAACGCAGCAGTGGATTGATGGAGCTGACAAAAGCCCTATCAAAAACCTGATGGGACAGGTTATGCAGGGGTATACTATGAAAAAGAAAGCCGTACTGAATACCCTGATTATTGGCTCCATTCTTTTGATACTTTACTTTTTTGTTGGGCACAACTTTGTAAAGTTCTATTTTGGTGGAAAAACAGAAATCCTCCAAGCTGCAGCACATATCAATAAGCTATGCAACGCTAACGGATCATGCCCCACAACCCTTGAAGGATGGCAGGAATGGAGAAGCGGAGGCGAGACGCTATTCAAGGATAATATGCTTTTTTTTGTATCCCCTGACGAGAGGAGTAAGGGTAGTGGCAAAAGCAAGAAACATCAAGCCTTCAGATTGGTTTACCGTTTTTTCATGCCGGATAACTGGTTTGAAGTCCAAGGTGGTGTTGGCAAGAAAATCACCTCAGGTTGGAAAAGTCGTTAAGATGGTTTGCAAACCCGTAATATCTATTGCTCCGGCCCTAAGGTGTTGGATTTTAGTGGTGGTATTTGCGACTGCCTTCGCATGGGTTGAAAGCGCCGTGGTGGTCTATTTGCGAGAAATCTTCTTTGACGGAAAATTCAGCTTTCCGCTGCATATCGTGTGGGAGGATGGCAAGCATGTTGTCCATCCGCTGGTACGAATTGAGTTTGGTCGTGAAATCGCAACCATCGTCATGCTGTCGGTCGTCGGTTTGGTGACCGGGAAAAACAGATTTCAAAAGCTCTCTTTCTTTATGATTGCCTTTGGGATCTGGGATATCTTTTACTATATCTGGCTCTATGCCATGGTCGGCTGGCCGACCGACCTCCTGACCTGGGATCTGCTTTTTTATGTGCCCCTGCCCTGGGTGGGACCGGTAATCACCCCGGTTCTGATTGCCCTGGCGATGGTGGTGGCCGACTCACTGATTATCTATTATGATCAAAAAGGCTTTACTTTGCGGTGGTGTTGGTATGATACGACGGTGGAACTGGGCTGCGCCCTTTTGATGATCGTGGCATTTTGCTGGGACTGGAAAAATATCTTACAGATCCCAGGCGATATTAAGCAAACAGGGATTCCGAATCCTTTTAAATGGGGGTTGTTTCTGCCCGCTTATCTTTTTTCGATCGTCTATTTTGCGTTTAAACTCAGGCAAAGCGTAAGGCCAAGTCCCTTAAACAACACCCCTACCCCTCATTTATAAAAAAAATATTTTAAATTGTAAGGTTTTTCAGATTAGGTCGACAAATGAACAAAAAGAAAGCGGCTTACCTACATAGGAAGCGATCTTTCGCATTGAGTCAACTTGAACACTATCAACCTAACATTGCTCCGATAACTACTTGTCGGGCAGAACACGAGGAGGTGGCCATGAATACAAAAAGAACATTTCAAATCATAACGGTAGCCTTAATCGGCATCTTTTTCTTTTCTATCGCTTGGGCATCCGGCGGCCGTCGAACCATCGGGCTCGAACCCACCAGCAGTCATATTAAAGCCAACGGAACCGCAGTCATCGACCAGAACCATGTGAGTGTCCAAGCCAGAGGCCTCAAATCCAACGCCGTTTACACGGTTTGGTTCGTCAATACCAAGCCGAAAAAACATGTAACCGGGGCCGGCATGGCACCTTTCATGTTTCGGACGGATAACTGGGGAAACGGTAATTACAGCGCTCCTCTGGAGGAATTGCCTTTCGGCAAATGGGCCATGGTCATGATTGTGCTGCATCCCAATGGTAACCCCAAAGACATGAAAAACATGGTGGGTGCACTGAAGGCTGCATTGTAACCAGAGATAAGATAGGTATTGTGAAAAACAAGGCCTGCCCCTTATCAACCGGGGGCAGGCACACCCCTGGGGAGTCAAAATTCTGTTTTCAAAATCAGCTCAATTTGATACCCTGGAGCCAATTTCAATCTGAGCTTTTTTTATGTACAAAGAGGGGCCAATTTCAAAACGTTTCAGTTTTTTCAAGGTCAAGGAAGGCGAAAATTTCAACCGCAGGAATACATCGAGTATTTTGAGGCTTGAAATTTGAGCTTGACACAGAGATTGGCCAAAATGGGATGTTTTGAAACTGGCTCAGGGGTTATGAGCTTCCAATGGACGCTGTACCACGGCTAAATTCCGACATTTGGGTTGATCAGTACGGCGATGCACTCTTTCGATTTGCCGCTGTCAGGATCAAGGACCAGGGCATAGCGGAAGATCTGGTTCAGGAGACATTTTTGGCCGGATTGCAGTCCAAGGACCGATTCAGGGGAAAATCATCTGAAAAAACCTGGCTTTTTTCCATTTTAAAGCACAAAATTATCGATCACTTCCGCAAAAACAAGTCAAACGAACTCGGAAAAGAGATTTTACATGGCGCCGACAGCGTGGAGGCGTTCTTCAATTCGAAAGGCGGCTGGCAGATTCGTCCGCAGCACTGGTATACCGATCCAGGCAAGAGCCAAGAAATAAAAGAGTTTCTGGATCACCTTTATGAATGCCTGGCGGATTTACCCCGACGAAATGCCGATGCGTTCGTCTACAGAGAGATCGATGGGTTGAGCACTGAAGAAATTTGTAAGCTTCTTGATATTTCAGCGACCAATTGTTGGGTGATGCTATATCGGGCCAGAATGTCATTGCGACGATGTTTGGAATTGGCTGGAATTATTCCGCCGAATGAAAGGACTCCAAAATGAGACATTGGATGTTTAGCTGCAGCGAGATTTCACAAAAAGTCTCCCAATCAATGGATGTCCGGCTACCTTTTCATCATCGCATAGCAATCCAAATGCATTTGTTGATGTGTCGCTACTGTGCCCGCTTTCGTCGCCAACTGAATCTTCTGAGAAAAATGAGTCGTTATGACGACAGCGGCAGCTTACCACCGGATTTGCCGGGCCAGTTATCACAAGGCGCCCGTGATCGAATAAAGGCATCTCTGCGTTCCCAACCGTGATTAGTTCTGCGCCAACGATTTCAACTATGATTTCAATAGCTTCAAAAATGGCCGACTCTTCGCGCTGAAGATATTGAAGCTCCCCGCCGCAAGCAGCGGGGAATGTTCTGCCTTGCGGCAGTGCTTCGCAGCACCGTAAGGTATTCTGTCTTATTTTCGATTCGCTCGCTAACCCCGAAGCCCCGATAAAGCGGGATCTCCATTTCGTTCCGACAAGCTACGGGGAATGCGCTCGCTTAAGCGGTTCAGCAGTGGCCATCCAATACTTTCGAATCATATCGATCTAATTCAGACCATTTAAAATCTGATGACGATATTAGAAAAATTAAAAAAAATCCTATCTGCCCCTTGACCTGTACCATAGTACAGGTCTTATTATATTTAGGAGGCTTAAAATGGATAAATTCTCAACCGGTCAACTGGCCAAGCAGGCCAATGTCAATATTGAAACCATTCGCTACTACGAACGTAGGGGGCTGATAGGTGAACCGCCCCGAAATAAAAGCGGACATAGGCAATATTCGATAGAGGCGGTGAGGCGCACTGACTTCATAAAGAGGTGTCAGACGCTTGGTTTTTCCCTAAAAGAAATAGAAGAGATTCTAGAATTGAGGATCACGCCAGAATCCTCCTGTGCAGACATGAAATCACGCGTGACTGAAAAACTGATCGATGTGGACAAGAAAATTAATGAGTTGGTACAGATGCACGCTGCTCTTAGTCGCATGCTGAAAAATTGCACCGGCATCGGCCCGATTGGCAAATGCCCGATATTAGAAGAGCTTTATCAATAAATATTTAAGGAGGTATTCACATGAGTGCAAAACGCAAAATCGAAATATTCAGTGCAGGATGCCCTGTTTGCCAGGAGGCGATCGGCACCATAAAGGATAATGCTTGCCCATCTTGTGAGGTGCACATTCTTGATATGAATGAGCCTGCGGTATCGAGTCGGGCAAATAGCCTTGGCATCAAATCGGTACCGGCAATTGTAATCGATGGGACACTTGCCGACTGCTGTGCAGGACGCGGTCCTGATATCGAGGCGCTCAAGGCGGCCGGGCTTGGTGTGCCATTTCGTAGCCCTGCCAATGTTTAACTATTTGGATAATTGGGAAAATCTGAATGAATAAGACGTCATCTCAAATTTCAAAAAAGGGCATGTTTGCTGCGCTGTCCGGAACTGTGCTGGTTGCATTATGCTGTTTCACACCGATTCTTTTAGTTTTGTTTGGCGCCGTTGGGTTAAGTGCCTTTACGCCATTCCTTGACGTGGTGCTGTTACCGGTCTTGGCCATCATGATCGTACTGACCATCGTATCCTATCTGCGATGGCGCAAGGCGGCAGAAAGACAATCGTAGGCAAACGCGCTGAGAGCTCAAGCTGAAAGGGATAACCATTCGAGAGTTTTTAAACAATCCCCCAAATCCACTACCATATGGATCAAGAGCCCTACGGCGGCAATTCGCAACTTGGGGACAGTTAGCATTAAAGCGTACACGAAAATTGCGATATACGAATGGAGTGGATGAAATCCGATACTGCAACGGTTGGGGTCATAAACAGGATTGGCCAGCAGATGATCCAAATCCACAACCATTGTCAGCGCCATTACCAGCCATGCCGTTTTCCATTGGTTCCGGAATAAAAATCGTGCCGCCCCAATTGGAAGCAGCAAATGTAAGGCCAAATGAAATAAAAATTGGATCATCCTATATTTTCATGGCTAACGGGGATATTTTTCGTGTTTATAAATAAAGTCGAACCATATTTCTGACTCCGATTTAATCAAACGTTCCTCCTCATCGCCATCTTTTTGAGAAATACAGGAATCCACATAGCGTGATTTGCAAATCCTCCTTAGATTGTCTGCGAGTGTATTAACCCTGCCCTCCGGTTGGCCATCAGATCTCAAAAAGTCGGAGATTGCCACAATTATCCGCTTGATGTTTATTATATGCTCCAAATCTTCACTGCTATTATCTTCAAAAGACACATGCTGGCTCTCTATAATCTTTTTTCCGAGTCCTTCTGTAAATACAAGCTTATCCATGGTTAACAAGATTCCCTTCCTGATTTCTTCATTTGTCTCTTAGCAGAAATAATTCTATCTCTAAAGAGATTTATTTTTACGACCTCCCCTTCACGTTCTTATTGTGTTTTTTTGTGGTTCCGGGGCCATTATCGGAATGGTTTCGGAACGGATTTACAAATCGGATTAACTCGGATATTATTTTAATTAAAAAAGATGGACAAAAGAAATGGCAAAATGGTTCAAATGCCGACGATGAACACCAAGGTGGTGAAAATGAGACGTGTGGTTTTAATAATTTATCAATCAATTTGTTTATTCATTTTGATGTTGCTTATTCAAACCGTTAATGCCGCAGCCGCGAACAGGGAGTATGATCTGGTGATTGAACTTACAGAAGTCAATTTTACCGGCAAAGCGGTCAAAGCCATGACCATAAATGAAGACATTCCCGGTCCCACGCTTTTTATGAATGAAGGCGATGATGTGAAAATTCGCGTGCACAACCGGATGCCGGTTGAAACATCCATTCACTGGCATGGAATTCTTCTACCCAACAAACAGGACGGGGTGCCGTATCTGACAACACCGCCCATCAAGGCCGGAAAAACACATATATTCGAGTTCCCCGTCATCCAATCCGGGACCTACTGGTATCACTCGCATACCGGGCTGCAGGAGCAGCGCGGGGTTTACGGAAGCATCGTTATTTACCCGAAAAATAAGCGAATTCGTGCCGACCGCGAGCAGATCCTGGTGTTCTCTGACTGGACAGATGAGAATCCGGATGAGATTTTACGGACCCTCAAACGCGGCAGCGATTACTATTCTCTCAAAAAAGGCGCCGTTCAAAGCCTCTCCGGTGCGTTCCAAGCAAAAGCATTGCAGGAGATGTTTCAGCGTGAATGGATGCGCATGCCGCCCATGGATATTTCAGACGTTGCTTATGACCGATTTCTGGTCAATGGACAGACCGAAACGGTGTTGGCTGCAAAACCCGGCGAAACGGTTCGTCTGCGCATCATCAATGCGGCCGCCGCTTCTTATTTTTACCTTCATTATGCGGGCGGCGCAATGCAGGTTGTTTCGGCTGACGGGCTGGATGTGGAGCCAGTTTCGTTAAATCGGCTCCTGATGGCGATAGCAGAGACATACGATATTCTGGTGAAAGTTCCGCATAAGGGGGCTTTTGAATTAAGAGCCACGGCCCAGGATGGTTCCGGCTTTGCGTCCGCCTTTATCGGAGGCGGCCAGCGGGTAAACACACCGCAGGTGCCCAAACCAAATCTTTACAAAATGCATGCTGGCATGAACATGACGCATGAAACCCAATCGGATAAAAACGCCAATTCCGAGCAAAGAATGAAGACTTCAGGACATAAAGCCATGCAGATGAAGGCCGGAAAACAAGGTACCCATGATATGAAGTTCAAAGACGAGGAACGCCCCCTGCCCCCGTATAAAAAACTCCGCTCCATCAAACCGACAACCCTTCCAAACGGACTCCCCTGGCATACGATCACACTAAACCTGACCGGAGATATGGAGCGTTACGTATGGTCCTTTAACAACAAAATCCTGACCGAAGCGGATCTGATCACCATACGTCGCGGTCAAAATGTGCGCATCATCTTCGAAAATAAAACCATGATGCATCATCCCATGCACTTTCACGGTCACTTTTTCAGGGTCTTAAACGGGCAAGGAGACCATGTGCCCTTGAAACACACGGTCGATGTTCCGCCATTGAGTAAACAGATCATCGAATTTTACGGCAGTGAAGACAAGGATTGGTTTTTACACTGCCATATTCTCTATCACATGAAAGCCGGTATGGCGCGGGTCGTGCACTATGAGGGGTCCGTCATCGATGCCGATGTGGCGGCAGCCCGCAAAGAACCCACCAATTTTTTAAGCCAGGACCACTGGTACGCTTGGGGAGAAGCATCATTTTTAAGCCAGATGACAGACGGAGCCTTTGTTTTATCCAATACGCGCAACATATTAAGCGGCGTATGGGAGTATGGTTGGGAGGAGGAAGAGTACGAAATCGTGCTGACATATGACTATTATTTCAATCGCTTTTTTAAGGCGTTTGGCGGTGTGGATATTGCCGATGAAGATTCTCGGGGAATCCTGGGGATCCGTTACCTCCTTCCGCTCAACGTGGAAAGCGCGCTGTGGGTCGATTCGGAAGGTGAATTGCGCATTATCCTGGAGAAAGACCTTCAATTGACCGATCGACTCAGTGCTTTCGGTGATGTCGAATACGACACCGAAAGCAAATGGGATTGGGTACTCGGCCTGGAGTGGACCCAAAATAAACAGATTTCCCTGGTTGGAAAATACCATTCAGAATTCGGTTTGGGGGGCGGGGTGTCGATTCGGTTTTAAAACTTGAAAACCCCGTAGCTTGTCGAAGCAAAACGAATCCCGCCCTCGGGGCTGCGGGGAGCTTCAATCCTTTTTAAGAAATAAAAATCGATTATAGGCTTTCGTCCCGCCCTGTAAATCAAAAACGTTTGTGTAACCCAACTCATTCAGGTCGCGCAGCGCTGCCCGGCTCATCCCGCCACCGCGGCAATAAACCACAATTTTTGTTTCCTTTGAAGCGGGGAGCAGATGGCGGTTTTGCTTGATTTTGCGGAAGTCGATAACGGCATCGGTGCCTGGAATGTGAGCCTGTTCCGGAATATGAACATCCAGCAAGAAGAAATCCTTATTTGCCAGCATGACTTTCAATTCTTCCGGCTTCAAAATTTTGTATTCAGCAGCCAATCCCTGAGTCACCAGGAGGGTCAAACCCAAAATCAACCCAATCCATTTGTAAAGGGGCGTCTTCACTTTTCCTCCTCCGTGATTTCTGATATTTGATTTAATTTTGTTCGTAATACTTTTTCAACATCATCAACATTATTTGGGCAATTCTCCGTATAAGGAAAAACGAATGCTATTTCAGAAAGAGAACGCAGGGCACCTGCGATTTTTCGAGTCGGGGTTTCAACCTTTTTAGATACTTGCTGTCCGTGTAGTTTTTTCGATTCCATCCAATTCATAATTTGGGCGTTATGGGTAGCAACGTGCTGTGCCAATATTCCCGTTAACCGTTGCATCGATTTGAGGACAAGTTCTGTCTTTTCGGTTTCGATTTCTTTTTGGTGTGCCAGGAGCAAAGCCTCTTTCTGTTTGGTCCAAAAAAAATGGAGTACCAATAACAGGAAGCCGTACGCTCCCATCATCGGGAACATGGGGAGAGAAGAAATACTTTGCACAAAATCCGTATGCAGGTTCAAAGAGAAAGGTTCCGATATCAGTAGATAATCCAGCAACATAATAAGCGTATGAATACCGATACCGCCGATTAGAAAAAGAGAAATTGATTTTCCGATTTGCAGAAAAATACGAGTGGGTGTTTTAGACTGAAATTTCAATTGATCCTCCATCTCAACCCATGAAAAGTTTTAATAATATGTTAATCATCAGCAAGGCAAACAGGGATGGCAACATCATGACCCTTACGCCTGCAGCCGAAGGGGACATTATTTTTTTAACCGCCGAAAATCCACGGCTGAGTCCCAAGCGGAGCCCCGCCAGCAGAAGAAGACCCTGGATGATGGGAAGCCATTCGGGATAAAAGGGTGCAAACGGATAATCGGCGGTTCCAAAAAAATTCCACCCCCATCCAAATGGATCGGATAATACCGATAGGATATAATTATAGTTGACTGCCACAGGCGGAATACTGAAGGCAATCCAGGCAAAAATACCAATCGGAATAAAAATATAGGCCAGTTGCAAGGCCAGTTTTTTGAATGGAACCTGCTTGCCCGAAAGGTGATTTGAACCCTTAACCGTCAAAAGAAAGATTCCCGGTAAAACCAAAAGGGCCGAACCCCACAGGACACCCAGATATGTCAGAAACGGAACAAGCTGTCTGCTTTCGGTGACATTGGCGGCTTCCTTGACAAATCCCCAGGGGCCGAGCATGGTAATGCTGAAGGCAATGGCCACCGCCAGCATGATCATCACGTTAAACATTTCGTCATAGCCTTTGAGCCTCCGGTCCGACCCAAACGGCCTTATAAAAAGACCGATGTTGTCCTTGGGGCAGCTTTTTATGCATTCGGTACAAAACCCGCAGTAATTGTTGCGGTTCATTTCCCCTATATATTGACTCCAGGGGCAGGCCCAGCCTTCGGGTCCGCCTACATAGCAGCATTTATCCTCGTGTTTGCGGCACACTTCACGATCGACGGCGCGGATTTCAGTCATGGAGGCCATGGAATAATTGCCCAAAAAACCGCCCACCGGGCATAAGAACAGACAAAAAACCCGCTGGCGGAAGATCAAGGCCATGATCAACGTCGTCAGCAAAATTGATAAAAAGAGAATCGCCGTGGCGATGGGCCGCGTAATCAAGATGATACCGAATGAAATCATGGCCATAAAAATGAGATTCTGAAGCCACATGTTTCGCATTGCCTTGGGCCAGTCTTTTTGCAATCCGATAAAACGGTGGTGCAGGGCTCGGACCGGTTTCCGGATATAGTGAACAGCGGTGAGGCTTTTGCGGCTGAGCCATTCGGCGGGCGCCGGCAGGGGACACATCAGACACCAGAGCCTGGCCCCGATGGGAACAAAGATTGCCTTCAGGGCGAACCACCATAATATCCAGACAAAAATGATGCCGATATTGCGATTGCCCACCGGGTTGCCCCACAGGGTGGACAGGACAAACAGATAGAAGATCAGAAAACTCGGAAACAGAATTGCAAAGTGAAAACTGCGGCGTTTCACCAGCCAGTTGAGCCACCGAAAGCGTTTCAAAAGATTGATACGCCCCCGGTCGCTTGCTTCAGTCCCGGTTTTATGACCATGGAACAGAAGGAGGCTGAATACGATCCAAATCGATACTGAAATTCCCAGATGGTAAGGGGTGTTGGGTCGGACGATTAATTCACCGCTCATAAAGGGATGCAGATTACCGCAGGTTTGGGTGCATCGGAATACGAATTTCCCGGCTTTTTCGGCCACAAACTCAACCTCCCGAACCTTGTCCCAATCGGTGTTGAGTTTCCCCTCGTCATCTTTCCAACTGTATTTCAGGTAGGTCACCCCCTGGGGTTTGATGATAAATTCCAGCGGATGGCCGTCCAAATAAAATCCGTGCGTCACATCCAGAGAGGTTGGTTTAAAAATAATGGTATCACCCTTGTTCACAACGATCCGTGAGGGAGAATAACCGTATTTTTTGGCTTCAAGGGCGAGCGTATGGGTGCGAGCTGGAAGGGACACCAGGCGAATCAAAAGCGGTATGGCCAAAGCCAGCACCAGACTTGAAAATATGATGAAGTATGTTCGTTTTTTGCTTATATGCATCATCTATAATCTTTATATTGTTAACGCTTGAAATCGAGTCGCAATTCATCTTTCTGCCAAACCGTGGTTTAAGATAAAATGTCATCCTTCCGGCCCATCAAATGCTCAAACAGGGCAATCGATTTCTCACTGTCCCATTCGCGTGCGCCGAGCGCTTTGCCGATTATGCCGCCTTTTTTGTCCAGAATATAAGTAATGGGGATCGATCTGACTCCGAAGCGGAGGCCGACTTTACCGGTTGAATCCAAAAGAGATGTAAAGCTCAATTTATATTTCTTATTGAAAGCCTTTACTCTGGATGCGGGCTCCTGCAAATTAATCGCGATCATGACAAAATCTTTGTCCTTGAGGCGTTGATGCAATTTTTGCATGGCAGGCATCTCGACCCGGCAAGCGAGACACCAAGTGGTCCAGAAATTAAGAAATACGATTTTGCCTTTCAAATCGGAAACTCGCACCATCTTTTCATTCAAATCTTTTAAATAAATATCCACCGGCGGCGCAAGAGAATGGAGTCTAAATATTCCCATATCGAGAAAGAGCCGATCGGTTTTCGAAATATCGGATTGCATCATTCGCATGGTGGCGGAACCGGCAGCCTCGGCCCCTCCCGCCAAAATGACCAGGATGGATATTAAAGATAAAACTCTAATTGGAATGTATTTGTTCATTTTGCTTTTTTTTGACAATGGGAATAGTCGGCTACAGCGCGAATTTGTTTAAAAAGGGGAAATAGGCCTGAATTAAAACCAGCGAGTTGGTAAAAATCAGAATACCCATAATGACCAATATGGCACCGCTTATTTTTTCGATAAGGCCCAGATGCCTCTTTATGCGCTTAAAAAAGCGAAAAAAATGCTTTACGCCAATAGCGGAAAGAAAAAACGGCAATCCCAATCCCAGGGAATAAACCAGCAACAGCCATATCCCCTTTTCAATCTGATCCAGGGTGCCGGCATACGTTAAAATCCCGGCCAGGATAGGGCCGATACACGGTGTCCAGCCGAAGGCAAAAGCTGCACCAAGCAGAAGGGAGCCTATTACGCCAAATCTGTTTTCTTTTATATTGAATTTTACTTCCCGGTAAAAAAGTAGCCACCGGATTAGCCCCAACTTAAGCAATCCGAAAAAAATGACGATTAGGCCCGCCAACTTGGTGAAAAAGGACATCTTTAGTGTGAGGAAAGTTCCAATCCAAGTGGCTGATGCACCTAGAATCACAAACACGGCCGAAAACCCGATGATAAAAAACAGGGCGTTTAAAAGAATCGTATACTGTTTGCCTCCCTGCAATAGATTTTGTTCCCCTTTTTGAATCTCATCGATGGAAACACCGGATATAAACGAAAGATATCCGGGGAAAAGAGGGAGGACACAAGGGGACAGAAAAGAGACCACGCCCGCGGTAAAGGCCATTATGAATGAAATCTCGCTCATCTTTTATACAAAACGCTCGGGGCCCCGCGAGTAAGGGCTATTTTGACGGAAACAGTCCCATCCGCCGGAATCTCAATGATCTGTTTTTTGGTTTTCAGCTTTTCATGCCAGCTCTTGACGATATACTTTCCGGCCGGTATGGTTTTGATTCCAGCCAGTCCGGCTTGCTGCAAATAATCGGGATTCGGTATCTGAAAACGACCTTTGGCATCGCTGACACCGAAAAAGGGATTTTTCATGACCATGATATAGGCCAGCATTTCGGCGTGCACATCACATCGTAGCTCCACAATACCCGGTTTATCAAAACGGATACTTTTGTTTTCCCCGGGCTTGTAGCTGCCGAAGTTGAACTTTTTGGTCCGGGATAAAGAAAAAACATTATGATCGACCTTGTCATGGTTGGGGAAAAAAACCGTGGCGCCCACCGGGATAGGGAGAATATGGGGTGTAAACGTAAGATCTTTCTGGTCCATGATAAATTTGGCTCTGGAAAAATCGAGATCAACTTCTGGCGCTTTGGTTATAAACACAAGGACATTGGCCGGCGACCGCAGCCCTTTTGCTTTAATGGTCCCGGAAACATTCCCGGCCGCAGCAACCCATGGAATATGCATCAACAACACGACAATAATGAATATTTTTAAATGTATATATTTGCTCATCTATCTTTCTCCTCCAAACATCAAATTATATCTGAATGCTTCAATATCTATCCGAAAAGGAGATAAATTTACCATTTACAGTGTAACATTAGAAGCTGTTTCAAAATCTCAGATTATGTTCAAGGGTAAGGCGCGGAGGGGCGAGAAAGCGGAGCATACACGGTAGTATGTGAGCATTTTGAGCCGGTACGCAACACAACCCTTGGGCATTAGATGGAATTTTGAAATAGCTTCTCATTACCAGGCACTGCTTGTGATCAATATATCCTCAACCGGCCAGTTTTTAATCCTGGCCAATGATTTTATTACGGGCCGGTATACCAGTTTGGCCTCCGCCGTGGGTTCGTCTTCCGGATCGTCGAGTGTGAACTGATATTCGAGCGTGACCGTTTTTTTGGGCCGGATACGCGTATCAAAGGCAATCCCGGTGGCCCGCCAAAAGGGGACATTGATATTTTCCCGGTCATCTTTGAGGACGCGCGCGAAAATTGTACCGGGCAGCCCGGCATAATTTCCAGTTTCCGGCTTTCCCTTTCCGGTCCATTCGGGAAGTCGATCCCCCTGGACCATTTTCAGCGGGGCGCCCTTGGAATCTGTCGCCTGCAAAACCAGCATAACGCTGCGCATGGTTTCACCGGTGGGAACCCAGTGCCCCCCGTTGGTGTTGGTGATGTATACTTTAAGTGTTAACAAATTATCGGTTATTTCCCCTTCCAGCTCCATTGACAAAGCGGTTTTTAACTGAATTTTGGTCCCGCCGTCAAAATGGTGGGGACGGATATTGCGGGGCGAGCGTCGGGTGCCCCACATATTTCGGGCAGAGCCGTCGACCACATAATTGTCGTAGGGAAGCATCTCCTTGCGCCAGCTCATATGGCAGTCCTGGCATTTTTTGCCTTTGTTGGGATCATCGGAAGAGAGCTGATTCTGCCATAATTTCCATTCTTTATATGTGGTTTGGATGGGAAGGTACGTATCGTCATCGAGCCCGAATCCCTTCCATTCTACGTCCGTGTAAATCTGACCTCGGTTCCAGCTTTTGCCTGGGGGCAGTTTCTTGATGTGGCTGTGACAGGTGGAACAAAATTGTCCCTTATCAAAAATCGAACTGTAAGATGCAGCCATGACCGGATTGACGACATCGTCATAGGGGCCGAAAACGAGAATCGTATTCCCTCGTAACGGGGTTTGCCTTTCCTGGATGGCTCTCATTTGGCTTGGGCTTGATTTGTCCTGGATTACTTTTCTTACCTTATGGCAGTAATCGCAGCTGATGCCTTCCCACTCGGTACGCGCGGACAGAAGGGCGGTTTTAAGATCCCGGGATCGATTGGCGGACACGGCCACCGACGGGGCGTGGCAAACTGCGCAATTTCCCTCTCGGTTCGGATTGTCAAGCTTGTACCCGGGGCCGATACCGGTCCGGTTGGCGATATCGGTGCCGTAGTACATGTTGAGAACCAGTGGATTGGATGTGGTGTGGGCCATTTTTGACTTGTCCCAGTAGCGGGTCAGGTTTACATGACACCTGGAGCAGGTGACCGGTGAAATAAAGCGATAGCCGGGCTGATCGTTTCGGGGTACCGCATTAATAAAAATATCGCCTACCCTTCCCGAAGGGTAAGCCATCCCGCCGTTGTTAAACCAGCTTTCCTTACCGGTCGTTAAGATGACTTTCCCAGCGGAAACATGTGCGGTCCTGAGCGTAAAGCGGCCTTGGCGGTCGGTGAGTGTGTAAGCTTCATCACCGGCGATACGCACGCGTGCGTTTTCCACCGGTCCGAACTGTGAAACGACTCGCCCGGACAAGGTGGGGCCGACATAGTTTTCGGGCTCAGTCTGTGCAGCGTCCAGCTGGGCCAATAGATATACGCCGAAAAAAAGCAGACTTAAAACCAGCCCGGACAATAATAACGGTTTTTTCCAAATTTTTTTCATACGATTTATGCTTACAAACGACAGGTTATCTCACACCCATTCGCTTCGCTCTCTCGAGGCACTGAGAACGCTGAGAAAGTGTTTCTTTTATCCAATCGGGAGAATACGATTGGATAAAACCGCCGGCCTAACGGCACCGGAAACGAGTATTTGCCACCAAGTAGCTGAGTGCTATTGATTGCCACCGTCTCCCGGCAATCAATAAAATATCATCTCGGTGATCTCTGCGACTGCGGTGAATCATTTTACTAAACACGCACAGGAGGTCTCGGTTTAACCACCAGAATCCCCTGCATGTTTTGATGATTGTCGCCGCATATGGAATTACATGAAAAGGTGAAAGAACCAACCTTATCTATCTGAAATGAGACCATAATAACTTTGCCGGGCTGAATGCCGTCATTGATAAACACTTGCGCCTCCTGAAAGCTAAGGCCGTGGACCACATCAGCGCTTTTCAGTTTAAACACAATTGTATCTCCCTGGAAAACTTCTATGACCGGTTTTTCAATTGCCCGCCGATCTTTCCAGAGTGAAATGACGTCGGAGGCACGAACATCTCCCATGATCCATCCACGATCGGTATGTCCCGTCAGTGTAAACTGCTTGGCCTCGGGGGATATTTTTTGCGACCATAGATAATGATCGTAGATCAAAATTCCCATTGGGGACCCCACAATGATCAATATTAGCAGAGCCGTTAAATAAATATCTATTTTTTTATGATTCACCCGCATTAAAGTCTCCATCCGGCAGGGCTGTGCCCCATTGAATTCTACACAGTCGTTTAGAAACTCGGTTAGTTGATCAACATCATGCGGCCGGAAAACTTGTCAACTCCGATCAACTGGATCACCTCATTGTCTTTGGAGAGGATTTCAGCCTCGAAGAAGTTGCCCGCATCATTAATCTGCCCCACTGTCAGGTTGGGGTTTAATTTTTTTACATGATTGGATACAAGTTCATAGGCCTGCTCTTTGGTTATGGATTGTTTTTTGGCCCAATAGCCGTCTGACTTGCGTTGTTGCGGCGCATAGTCTCCGCCGCCTTGAGCCCCATAGCCGCAAGCTAAGGCGCTGCTGGTTGTGCCCATCAGGGTGAAACCGGCTCCGATCAGAGCCCAGAATAAAACTGCTGTGATCATAATTCTTGTGTGTTTTTTCATTTTGACCTCCTAAATTTAAATCATATAAGTTGTGGTATTCTTGAGTTACTCTCTGCCGCCTCCTAAAATTCGAAGGAGCATCAGAAACAGGTTGATAAAGTCAAGGTACAACGTCAGGGCACCCAATACTGCCCCTTTGCGGACGACGCCTGCATCCAGATCCGAAGGTTGCGAAAGGGCCATGGTTTTGAGCTTTTGGGTATCATACGCGGTTAATCCGACAAATACAATAACACCGACATAGCTGATAATCATGTGCATTCCGGAACTGCGGATGAAAAGGTTAACGACGGAAGCGATGATAATCCCGATCAGCCCCATAGCCATGAACCCTCCCATTGACGTCAAATCCCTTTTGGTGCTCATGCCGTAAATACTGCAGGCCACAAAGGTGGCGGCGCTGATAAAAAATGTCGAAGCAATCGATGAGCGGGTGTACATGAGAAATATAACCGCGAGGGTGGCGCCGTTGAGCGCCGCATAGAGAAGAAACATTCGGGTGGCGGTTGAAGCCTGCATTTTGTTGATCCGGGAAGCTAAAGAAAAGACGAGTATAAGTTCGCCGATAATCAACCCGAAAAATACAAGTCGATTTCCCAATATGAATCGCATCAGGGATTCATTGTTTGAAACATAGAAGGCAACCAAACCGGTGAGCGCAAGTCCTATGGCCATCCAGTTATATACGCTTCTAATAAATTCATTAACGTGAATCTGGGTCTGGGCTCTTTCGATTGGCATTGGATACATGGTTTAGCTCCTTACGATGGGACCCTGTTGAGTCGGAAGGATTCCACCTCAACAGAGCCAAGTTGAATAATCAATACAGCCATTTTCCATTAAAACTGCGATGGATTATTCTCCAAATTATAATTTTGATTGTGGTGGTTTAGGTCCGATTCATTTAACCGATCGGAGTGCATATTTTGCGGTTTCATTTTCTGATTATATTTCTGCATATTATCGGTGTGTCGATTTCTCTGGTTCATATCCGGCATATACTTGTTTTGAGGCATCATAGTGCTGCCGGACTGCCCCATCATGTTGTTTCCACCCATCATGCCCATCATGCCGCTTCCGCCCATCATTCCATAGCCGCCTGAGCCCATTGCGGATTCACTTCCTGAAGATCCTCCCGTACCATGTGCGTAGGCGGTAATTCCAACGGCCAATGATAGGGTGACAACTGCAGTTATGATATAATTTTTCGCTTTCATTTGAATTTCCTCCTTATGATTAATCTATTTAAATCGAGGCGATTTTGCACAACCTCTGGAATGACATATTAGCAATTCCTGTGCCATACTTTGTGCAGCTGATCTAACTGTTTAATTTAATGCGTTTTATTCGATATAACAGATAAACATAATAAAATTTAGATGCGATGGAGTCATCACAATTGGATAGAAAATATCCAGATTGTGTCGCTGATGGGTATTTTATATGCAAAACGGAAAATTAATCAGGGATAAACTGTGCCAGCACTGGTACAAAATCACGGGTAAATGTCTGCAGCCTTTCTTCGGCGTCTTGTAGTTCTTCCGTTTCGTATACGGGCGTTATCAGCCGCACCAGTGCACCATCAGTTCGTTGCCGGGTTATCGCATCCCAGAATGTATAAAGCTTCAACTGATAGGCGTTGGTCAACACGCGCCCCCCTTTGGGATACCAGTAGTAGACGAGCTGTTTAAGCTCTCCCAGCTGCATAACAGCCCGGCTCAAGGTCATCGTTTTTCCGGAAGGCATCGGAACAGACGCCTCGCCGGAATGCTTGAACTCCCAACCGCCTCCGGGAAGGCAGCTGGCAGGCGAATGAATGGATTCCCCTTTGCGCTGGCTCTCATAGTAGGCCACATAAAAATTTACCTTTTTTTCGCTTTTGTCTCTGAAATCAACCATGACATATTCGCTAAGATCGAGCACATCCAAGAATTTTTTTTCCAACGCCTCTCGAACTCCATGCCATTTACCGACATTCAACGGAAACACATCAAAGGATTTTTTGGGAGGGATTTTTTCACGAAACTCGATACCCTGGGAAAATGCCAGCGTCGCTCCCAAAATAAGGGCTGCCGCCACAAACTGCGAAGGATACAAAAAGGCCTTCAAACCTTTCCTTGATTCCGGTGTCGTGTTTGCGGTTCCTGAATTATCCCTTTGTGCTCCAGGCCCCCTTGGCGCGGTGCTCTTGGCTCTGCCCCATACGTATTTCAATATCCACAACTCCACCAACAGCATGCCGAGCGAAAACAAGAATATAGACCACCCCGAAAAATCGTGAAAGAATCCTTCGGCCGCCTTTTGTCCCCACGATTTGTATAAAATCCCGGTCATCGCAATTCGAAAACTGTTGGTGAAAATGGATATCGGAATAGTGGAAATAACGAGCACCACCTTCTTCCATAATGCCGCCTTGATAAAATAGGCCAACAAAATCCCCAACACCAAAAGAGGGATTAAAAATCTTAGTCCGCTGCAAGCTTCAACAACCTGAAGCTGGGTGAATCCAAGATCGATGACATTCCCCTCGCGATATGCCGATAAACCGTAAAGCTGTATCATCCCCACACCCAACTGGGAGGATATGAGCTGAAGCTTTAGTGTGATTTTTGTGTTTATAAAATTCGGCAGCGGAAACATGGTGGGGATAAAGAACAGAGGGAAAGCGATGCTTTTGAGTTTTTGCCATCCCAGATGTCCCCAACAGATGCCGACCAGGAGGAGCCACGACGACAGATAGAGGGTATAATATTCTCCGCCTATTTCACCTATCAAATAGAAAATAATTCCGGCCACGACCGAAATCGCGCCGTACCATGAAGGGCTCGATGGTATTTTAGGCAGGCTGCTTCTTTTTTCCCAGATGAGATACAGGATTACGGCTGGAATCAAATAGGCATAATTATAGTCATCTCTGTCCCATTGCTTTATCATGACGGTATGAGAAGAATAAAACAAACTAGTAAATAAAAGTCCGTATAATGCAACTTTTATCCATGTAACAGGTCTGATGGTTATTAAAGTGTTCAAAGCATTTTTACCTCTAAATCATTCTGAGCCATCCTTTTTCTTCTCAGGACGAATATCAAAATCAAACTGAGCACAATTCCAATAACCCCAATGGATTGCGCGGAAGAAATGTTTTCGAAGTAGGTGAGCTTGTCAGCCCGAAAATGTTCCACGAAAATCCGAATCACTGAATAGAGGATCACATAAAGGAAGAAGAGGTGTCCGTCTATTTTGATTTTCTTTCGAACTTTCCACAAGATACCAAAAATGATGAAGTTGAAGAGCATCTCATAGAGTTGGGTCGGATGAAGCGGTTGCCCCGGAAACATCTGCCCGGCAGGGCTTTCAGGAGCGTAGACAAATCCCCATGGCATGTCTGTGGGGTATCCATGGGCATCTCCGTTGAAAAAACAGCCGATTCTTCCGATTGCCTGGCCTAGGATGAGCGATGGTGCAAGCATATCAGCAAATTTCCAGAATGAAACTTTTTGTCTCCGGGTATAGAAGATGCACACCAGAAGCCCCCCCAAGATCCCGCCGTGAATGGCCAATCCACCCTGCCAGACCGCGAAAACGGACAGTGGGTTATCCAAAAATGCATCCCGGTCAGCAAATGCGACATAATAAAGGCGCGCACCGATAATGGCACCTATTAGTTTCTTAGTTGTGAATTTTGTGTATTTTATGGCAAAACATTTTATCCCG
>CAZHAH010000108.1:0-19613 GCA_964530095.1 uncultured Desulfobacteraceae bacterium
GCTTTATTTATGAGGCCTTGCGCAAGAACAATTGGAACCGTTCCGCCACGGCCGCGCGTATGGGCATTCATCCGAGCACCCTTTGGCGTAAGATGAAGCGCCTGCAGATCGAAACACCCAAAGGAAACACCCCAGAATAGTCTTATAGCTCCCACGACGTATCCTCCGCCATCTTTTCTTGATCACCGCTTTTTATTGCATAATTACAACCTTTTTACCTTGCATCCGTTTCAATATTGCAATAATCCGGCCTTTTCTTTGCCTCCCATATTGCCTCACCGATCATCAGTTTTATCCATCTTTTCATCAGGTTAACCTCCTTTCCCCAAATACGCTCCTGTTTGGCATGAATTTTGTTTAGTTGTTGGGTTGATTCCAATTCCAAACCTTGAGGAGGAGCAATATGGCACTTATGACACCGGAGCAGTTTGAAGAAAGTTTAAAGGATCGCAAACCACGGGTATTTATGAACGGCAAGCTCGTTGACAACATTCTAGAAAACCCAAATACCCGCACGGTGGTCGAATCGAATAAGGCAAGCTATGCCTGGGCGCTCGACCCCCGCTACAGTGACATCATGTCCTGCTATTCCCCACTTATCGATGATGTAGTCAACCGTTACACCCATGTCAGCGCCAGTACCGACGATCTCGTCAAAAAGGCCGAGGCCGGTACCTTTACGGCGGAGATGCTCGGCACCTGCATCTATCGCTGTGTGGGCTATGATGCGTTTCATGCACTGGCCAGCACAACCTGGGAGATGGATCAAGAACTGGATACCGAGTACCACCCCCGGTTTATGGAATATCTCAAGATGGTGCAAAGACAAGATCTTTCCGTAGCAGGTGCGCTGACCGAACCACGCGGGAGGCGCGACCAGAAGACGCTGGATTGGCCGGATCCTTACCTGTCGTTGAAACTGGTGGACAAAAATAAGGAAGGCATCGTGGTGCGGGGTGCCAAAATCAATATCAGCGGGGCTTATGCCAGCCATGAACTGGTGGTTTTGCCCCAGGCCGCCCATTACGAGGGAGAAGAAGACTATGCCATTGCATTTGCCATCCCTACGGATACAGAAGGAATCACTTATGTATGCCAATATTCACCCTATTCGGCTGAACGAGAGCTGGCCGATAACATAGAGGAATTGGGCAATCCCTTATTCGGCCAAAGGGAAACATCCATGATCATTTTTGACAATGTTTTGGTCCCCTGGGATCGCATTTTTCACTGCGGCGAACATCCGTATGCGATAAAACTGGTGTCCCGATACGCCAAAACTCACCGCATGACCTGCGGCGGTACCTGCAAGGTAGGCTTCATGAATCAGATCATCGGGGCTTCAAAACTGGTTCAGGAATATAAAGGGCTCGAAAATGCGGGACATATCAACGACCAGCTCATGGAGATGGTTGTATTAAGAGAAACCGGGCGTGCCTGCGGCTTGGCCGCGGCCCAAAAGGGGGCCGAAGAGCCCGAAGGTTCGGGCGTATTTTTGCCGGATGAAATCATGGGCAACGTCTCCAAACTGAATATCTGCAATGCCTTCTGGCGCGTGATGGCCTTGGCCGGCGATATTGGCGGTGGATTGGTCGTGACCATGCCGTCCATGAAGGAACTCCGGAATCCCGAGATTAAAGATTACGTTGAGGAATTTTATAGCTTCGGATCCGATGCGCCCACGAAGAATATTATGAAAGTCCACAAATTGCTGCAAAACTGGACCGCCGGCATGCACGGTGTCGGTACCTGGCATGGGGCCGGACCGGTCATGGCGCAGAAAATCATGCTTCAGCGTGTGATCGATTATGAGCATGAAAAGAATCTTGTGAAACAGACCCTCAACCTTCAATAATTTGGGAGGTCACATTGTGCCGGCCCTCCTCAAAAAAGGGCCGGCCTCGAACAAAAATGATTCCTGTTAGAAGGTTTTCGCCCGCAGTCGCTTCCTTTAGAGGCAATGACAAGCACGGATGGCCCTCCTGCTGCATGGGCAAAACCTTTTAACAGGGTCCAAATAGCGCATAAATAGATAATCTGTCATGAAGATCGGGATACCCATATGGGAAGACAAAATATCGCCGGTTCTGGATACGGCCTCCCGGCTACTGGTAGTTGAAGCAGAGGGCAGAAAAGAATCTTCCCGGTTCGAAACCTATCTGAATGTGCAGGACATCGCGCACCGTTGTTTTCGAATTCAGGGCCTGGGCGTCAATATTCTGATTTGCGGTGCGGTATCACGCCGGTTAGTGGAAAAGCTCATGGCATTAGGAATGCAAATCATCCCCGGCATCTCAGGACATCCGGAGGAGGTTTTAAAGGCATATCTCCAAGGCAATATCGACGACGCCCGATTTCTCATGCCGGGATTTAAGCGATAAGAAACAATAACCTCAAACCTTCATTTAGAGCCGATGAAAGGAACCCAAAATGCAGCTAATCGATATTCTGTCATTAGAAAACTGGATAACACTTGAAAAAAAAATCCACAAACGATCAGGGCTCAATACCGGTGTCTTTAATTCGGCTGGCCAAAGAATCACGAATTTTGCGAATTGGGCCAACAATCTTTGTCCTGTTATCAAAGCCAATGAACAGGGCCAAAGTTATATTTGCGCTGTGGCCCATCAGAACCTCGCCACTCAATCTGCCGAGAGACAAACCCCGGTTATTGAGACGTGTGATGCTGGATTGAGTAAATTTGTAGTCCCGATTTTTGTAAAGCAAGAATTCTTGGGAGTTGTCAGCGGGTGTGGCTTTTTATCCGATGGCAATGAAATCGAAATGTTCATGATTAATAAAACGACGCGTGTAGACGAGAAGGAGTTGAAAGAGAAATCTAAAGGGATCCCGATAATGACCCCTAACGAAATCGGATCCCTCGTTGAATTTATACAGAAAGAGTTGGAAAAGATTCTGAGAAATACCTGAAAAGACCGACGCCTTGATTTTGCATCCCGACATGGCTTTTTGTCCTTTCGCACACATGCATAAATGCAACACCGGAAGCGTTTCCGTTTTCATTAATGCAACCTTAAACCATCCATCGGCCTAAATCCCCATATGACGCCGTAGAAAACATTTCGAATAAGAACGCTGGCGACGACGGCCAAGATGCGGTCACACTTAGGGTGGGGGGCAATCGTTCGCAATCAATTTCGGAAACCGTTTAGATGTGAGGATGTAAAATTAAATCGATTTTTCCTTTCTGAGTTTATGGCATTGGAATTGCATTGATGCCAAGCCTATTGGATCCCATATTTAGAAAACGATGTGAGGGAAACATGAATATCCACCACCTGTTGAAAACCGTGAAACAACACCCGGATTATGGCCGCGTGGGCATGATACTATGTCATAACGGCGTCGTGCGCCAGACGTCCCGGGACGGACGGCGCGTCACCGGATTGAGAGTCAGTGTCGATCATCATAAGCTGCAAAAAGTGATCATCGAAAATAAGAATCGTCCCGGTATCATTGAAATCCTGGTTACCATCGCCGCGGAGCGAAAATTAGCGGTGGGTGATGATGTTATGCTGTTGCTCGTCGCCGGTGATATTCGTGAAAACGTTATAGCGACATTGCGCGATACCCTTGACGCAATAAAATCCACGGTTACACACAAAACCGAGTTTTTTGAAATTGAAAATCATCGATGACTTAATTTCGTCTTTGAATTTAGATGCCAGAGTGCAGGATATCCGCCAGGGCTTTTTCCATACTGCAGTCGTAACGCGTCAATGCGGGCTTGCGGCCACACTCCCGAAGGATGCGCTCCAACAAACGCCTCCCCTAGTGCGGAATCCAGGTATTTTCCTTGAAAAAGGTACAAGTGAATTGGTACGGCTTGCACATTCAAACCTTATTCTTGAGGCCGCCATCGGCATGGCCGCCATCAATTCCCTCCTCGATATCGATTTGGAACAATGCCTCGATCTCAACGCCGGCAATTTGCTGGCGGCCAAGGGGGCGGGCAAAAGCGTGGCCGTTGTCGGCCACTTCCCCTTTGTATCCAATCTATCCCGTTCAGCCAAAACCGTCTGGGTTTTAGAAAAAAATCCGCGGGAGGGTGATTTCAGCGAGACGGAGGCCGAAAATTTGATTCCCCGGGCGGATGTTGTCGGAATCACTGGCACCTCGCTAACCAATCACACCCTGGATCACTTGCTCAAGCTTGTTCAGCCCAAAGCGTTTGTGGTCTTAATCGGCGATACGGCCCCTTTATCGCGGGTTCTGTGGACGCATGGTATCGACGCCGTATGTGGCACCTGTGTTATCAACCCGGCACAAGCCATCCGCTACGTGAGTCAGGGCGCCAATTTCAGGCAAATTAAAGGGGTTCGCCGGTTGACCCTCATGAAACCATAACCAATTGTTTGAAATGTCCTTGCGGTATTCCAAAAGGGGAGACACGGAGGTAATTCGCGCTCGCGGCGAGCAGGGAACCTTTACCAATGGAGACGATCTCACGCAAGAATGGCTGCAGCAGATTCAGGCTGAAAAAACCTCTATTAAACGGTTAAGATGGCTTTCCGGGAAAATAAACCCCATCAATTAATTGCCATGACAAAGAAAATACCAAAGCCCAGGGTCGTCGTTACCGGATACGGGATGGTTACACCACTGGGCAAGACAGCCGCAGAGACATTCGAAAAGGCCAGTCGCGGGGAGTCGGGAATCGATTTTATCAAATCCTTCGATACCACCGGTCTCTCATGCCGGATCGCCGGAGAAGTGCCCGATCGGCAGCTAGAGGAATTTGAAAGCCAACAAGATCAACGGCTGAAAAAATTTTTCTCCCGTGCTCTAAGGCTGATGCGCATGGCCACGTCAGAGGCCGCCAGCCAGGCGCGGCTTTCCGAAATCGAAAACCGGGAGCGGGTCGGGGTTTCACTCGGCGCTCACGGTGATAATCCATCGATTGCCGAAATCGTACATTTACAGCGGTTTAATGACGGAGACGGCCATTGGGACATACAGGGCCTGATTCAAAAAGGGGGTTATCCCTATCTCGCCTTTTTTCGTCGCAAGCCCGATGCCGCCACCTCGCTGTTATCGATGGCCTTCAATGCACGGGGGCCCAATCTGTCTATTGTTTCGGCATGTTCAGCAGGATCACAGGCCATTGGCGAAGCCTGTCGCATCATACAAGAGGGGAGCTGTGATGCGATGATTGCCGGCGGCTGTGAGGCAACGGTCGATTTCTCAGGGATGAGCGGTTTTATCTTGCTCAGGGCGCTCTCGGAGCGCTACAGCGAACCTCAAAAGGCGTCACGACCCTTTGATCGCAAGCGGAACGGGTTTGTTATGTCGGAAGGGGCCGGGGCCGTTATTTTGGAAGATTATGCGCACGCCTGTGCGCGAAAGGCGCCTATATTGGGCGAAATTCTGGGCTATGGGGCTTCAGCCGATGCGTATCGGATTACCGATCCCAACCCCAAGGGGAAGGGGGCTATTCTGGCCATGCAGGCCGCCTTGGAGGATGCGGCGCTTCTCCCGGCGGATATCGATTACATCAATGCGCACGGGACCTCGACCATTCAAAATGATCTGACCGAAACCCGTGCGATCAAAGCCGTTTTCGGACAGCGGGTGAATGAAATTCCGATCAGTTCCAACAAATCCATGCTCGGTCACACCATTGCCGCCGCAGGCGCCATTGAATGCATCCTCACTCTGATGGGGATCGAGCGTTCCATTCTTTTACCTACCATTAATCATGAGTTTCGCGATCCGAAATGCAATCTCGACTGTGTCCCCAATGAGGCCCGGACACAAAGACACTTCAGGGTTCTTTCAAATTCCTTCGGTTTCGGGGGACAGAATGCCTGCTTGTGTATCGGGGGGCGGAAGCGGCAAGATCAAAGGCAAAAAAAATAACCGTAGAAATTGGAGGAGGGCTAGGGCCATTATCCGAATTGGAAGATCCGCAGGAACAGCGAAAATCTTTTCAAATCTTGAACAAGGAGACGCCGTTATAAAATGGGGAGCAGACAGGTTGTTATTACGGGAATCGGGTTTATATCGCCGCTTGGACAAACCGCTCGGGAGAACTGGGAAAAACTGAAATCACATCATACCGGGATCAAGAAACACCCGGAAGGCGAACATGCCTCGTTTTTAAAGTATAAAGGCACGGTCGATGTCCTCCCTATTCCGGAAGATATCTCCCCCAAGCTGATGGGGCAGTCAACGGCAGTGGTCGTGGAGGCCAAATGAAAGACGGATCCAAAAAAAAAAGCGAAAGTGGATCGCACTTTTGGATGCGGGGCGGTTTATGCGGCAATATTGGCCGGCCGAGCGGTCTTGTTATGATGTATAGTTTTTTCTCTGGTAGAATTTTTTCCAGGATTACCGTTTGATGTCCCGACAATTAGCCAAGGCGAGATAGAGGGCACCAACGGCCAATTCGGCACAATGGGTTTCTTGGGCGGGTAATGATTCAAGGTAAGCGATAACGTGTTCGGTTTTGATTTCCCATCCCTCATCAATCGTCCGGCCTTCAGCTAAAAAGGCGACCGTGTTGGCACAGGCGTTGGTGTTCAGACACCCATCGGTCATATAGGAGACCGACCGGATACGTTCATCGCGGACCGATATGAATATCTCCACTGTATCACCACATACACCGGTCCGTTTGCCATAGCCGCCATAATTTTGGGGAACTCGGCGTTTCTCCGTGTCAAGGGCCATTTTCAGAAAATGGGCGGAGCGTTTCGGCTTGGAATTAAATTGGTCGCGGTCCATCATTTAGTAATTGAGGCCGAATGCATCCATCGCTGGAATCAATCTCAACGTCGTGTAGCTTAGGGCCAATTTTAAGCGTCACAATGGCAGGTGATTGTCCATTCAACTGAGCGTAATTCGCCCGCAGATACCGGAAGTCGACCTCCTCCAGGAAAAATTTGAGCCCTTCAATTTGCCTCTCCAGCAAACGCTTCTGCGGATCCGTGTATGTCTCGCGGAGATATTTTCGAAGCAGGCTTTCATAGGTCCATCTGGCCTGAGTTTCAATGCAAGACTTTTTTAGATCTAGTTTTAGTTCGATTCTCGGCATCGATACATGTTCAATCTAAAAATCATGGGATGTGATATCAATCTCGCCCTTTGGTAAGGGAATAATAAAGACCGGTTTTCTTACTCGGCGCAGGATCCGATGGGAAGTGCTTCCTAAAAAGGTATTCTTGATAATGCCCTTGCCATGGGTTCCCAGGATGATGATATCGCAGTTAAACTCATCAGCCTTCTCAAGTATCAGGTCCGCCGGGTATCCTTCGCATACCTCTATGGATACAACCCTCTTGAGGCATTCAGGATCACTGCCGAGTTCTCTACCGCAAAATCGCTTGAGGCGCGCTGTAATTCTTTCCCTTGCATGATCGATATTCTGCGCTAATATTAAATTTTGTTGCTCACCGCTGAGCACCGAATTCAGCGCACTTTGAGCACTCGATGAAAGGGGCTCATGAACATGCAGAATGATAATGTTGGCATCGTTTTGTTTAGCCGCGTTTATGGCATAACGAAAAGCGTAGGTCGAGTTGGGGGAAAGATCGGTTGCGTAAAGAATTCTATTAATTTGGGGAATCATGGTGCTTACCTCCTTTCCACTTCATAAACGATCGCCTCCTGGTTATGGCTTTCATTATTAAGCCTGCAAAAACAGTGCCACAGATTCCGATATTGCATTTTCTATAGGGATATTTCGACATAAGTAGCTGACATCTGTTTCCTGTCTGGAGTTAACGGCCATCCGCTTCGAGGGTGCTCGGCAGGCACCGCAAAGCGGATAACATTTTTGAGATCTATAAATGGTGCATATTTGCAATTTTGCAACAATACTCAGCGGCTCAGACGCTGCTTCTATCCGTCTGCAATTTTCATAACTTCTCATAATTTCATCATTTTCAACCCCTCTGCCTTCCTTTCGGACATTATGGCATATGTTTTGCATTAAGTGCCCGTTGAAATAGCGGGGCCGTCGCGCCCGGATATTTCATTTAAATTATTTCTAAAATTTAATTTTTTTGAGTACTACCGGAATGATTACAATATTATTGGTCAGCACAAAGGCAGACACCTTATCCGGCCTTGCATCGGGTCTGAAAGGCGATAATGAAGTGGAAATATTTCAGGCATTGTCCTGCCAAAAGGCTCTTGATTTGATTTCAGGAAAAGCCTTTGATCTTTTCGTAGTCGATGAAAACATCGCCGGAGTTACCGGCTTCGAATGTGCGGGAAAAATGGTTTCCGTCAACCCCGTGACAAACTGTGCCATCGTCAGCTCCCTTTCTCCAAAGGATTTTCACGAAGCCAGCGAAGGCCTGGGCGTGCTGATGCAGCTTCCGGTGCGACCGGATGAAAAGCAGGCCGAGATCCTGATCAAACGACTGAAAAAAATCTTAAACCTTACCCATGGGACGGATTTGTAAGGGAGGTCGGAATTTTGATTATCAGTATTGCCAGCGGGAAAGGAGGCACAGGTAAAACAACCGTTGCCACAAATTTGGCATCTTCCATTGATACCAATGTACAGCTTCTGGACTGCGATGTGGAGGAGCCCAATGCCCATCTTTTCTTGAATCCTGCAATCGAAGAAACGGAAACCGTCTTCGCACCGGTTCCGGAAATAGATGAGGAAAAGTGCACCTACTGTAAAAAATGCGCTGAAATATGCCGGTTCAAGGCGATAGCCGTCTTAGGAGAGACAGTCCTAACATTTCCGGAACTATGTCACAGTTGCGGCGGGTGTGTCGAGATTTGTCCTGAAGGCGCCATAACCGAGACGGGTCGTGAGCTGGGGGTAATTGAAAAGGGTCGGAAGGACCATATCGATTTTGTACACGGTCGTCTTAGAGTGGGCGAGGCCATGTCCCCGCCCCTGATTCGTAAGGTTCGATCTAAAATTTGCGCGGATACAATCGCCATCATCGATGCGCCGCCGGGAACTTCATGCCCCGTGATTGCCGCCATGAAGGAAGTTGACTTTGTACTGATGGTATCCGAACCCACGCCCTTCGGATTGCACGATCTGAAACTGGCGGTTGAGGCAGTCAAGATTTTGGATATACCCCACGGGCTGGTTATCAATCGTTCCGACATGGGCGACAATCGGTTAAAAGAATATGCCGCTTTTGAGAATCTGCCGGTTCTGATGGAGATTCCTTTTGACCGGCGGATCGCCGAAATTTATTCAAGGGGCGGGCTTGTGGTTGAAGAAATACCGGAATGGAAAGATAAATTCCGAAAATTATACCGTGAAATCGAAAAAGCAGCATCATAAAGGAAGATTCCTATGCGCGAGATAGTTGTCATCAGCGGTAAAGGCGGCACCGGCAAAACAAGCCTGACCGCCGCCTTTGCTTCTCTATCGGAAAACCGGGTCCTTTGTGATGCCGATGTGGATGCGGCTGATCTACACTTACTGATGGCGCCTGATATAAAAATGCGGACTGATTTTCAAGGCGGCGGGGTTGCACTCATCAACAAAGAAAAATGTACCGAATGCGGTTTGTGCCGCGAGCTTTGCCGGTATGACGCCATCACCGAAGACTATGCGGTCGACCCCATCGGCTGCGAAGGCTGTGGCGTCTGTGTCGATTTTTGTCCCGAGCAGGCCATCGATTTCCCGGTGAAAACCTGCGGCGAGTGGTTCATTTCAGAAACCCGCTTTGGTCCTATGATCCACGCAAGGCTCGGCATTGCCGAAGAAAATTCCGGCAAACTGGTTACCTTGGTAAGGCAGGAAGCTAAAAAGCTGGCTGAAAAGAAAAACCTAGAACTGATTATCACCGACGGCCCGCCGGGCATCGGATGTCCGGTGATCGCTTCCATCGGCGGCGCCAGCGCGGTGCTCATTGTGGCTGAGCCGACCGTCTCCGGGATGCATGATCTGGAGCGTGTGGCACAGCTTGCCGCGCATTTCAAGGTTCCGAGCATGCTGTGCGTGAACAAGTTTGACCTGAATTTAAGCCAGACAAGATCTATTGAGGATCTGGCGCAAAAAAAGCATATCGATCCCCTTGGCGGGATTCCCTTTGATCCCATTTTCGTCGAAGCAATGATTCAAGGCCAAAACATATTGGAATATAATTCAGAATCAGAAACCGCTTTGGCGGTTAAACGAATCTGGAACAAAATCGTTCATTCGCCAACGATGAATGATAAATAGCGCCCATTACCATTATTTAACTAAGGAGGATTTTACTATGGAAAACGGAAGAATCGCGATTCCATCTATTGGAAATGGTGGAATGGACGGACAACGGTCGGGCCACTTCGGCCACTGCGATGTGTTTACATTCGTTGATGTGGAAAGCGGAGAAATTAAATCGGTCTCAACGGTTCAGAACCAGGAGCATGTGCAAGGCGGATGCATGGTGCCGGTAAACCTCTTGGCAGGCCACAATGTGAATGCGCTGATAGTAGGCGGTATCGGCATGCGGCCGCTCATGGGTTTCAAACAAGCCGGCATCGATGTTTATCATGACGCGGAGCGGGCCGAAATAAGACCGGTTGTCGAAGACCTGGTCGCCGGCAAACTGCCTATGATTACCGATGACCAGGTATGCGGCGGGGGCGGGGGTGCAATGAACCGGCCATAGAAAGGAGCGTCTGAAAATGAAAGCAGCGGTCACATCCACAGGTCCGGACCTTGATTCAGAGGTCGATCCCAGATTCGGAAGGGCGGCATATATTCTTGTTGTTGATACGGCAACCCTGGCGTTTGAAGTTCTGGACAATTCCGCGAATTTGAATGCCTTAAAAGGGGCCGGTATTCAAGCCGCCGTCATGATCTGCGACAGAGGTGCCGAGGTGCTGTTGACGGGATTTTGCGGCCCCAATGCGTTTAAAACGCTTGCGGCTGCAAATATAAAGGTGGCCAATGATGTCAACGGTAGTGTGAGAGATGCGATTAACGCATTTGTTGACGGGAAAATAGCCTATGCAGACGGAGCCAATGTGGAAGGCCATTGGTAAAGACGCATTAAAATGACGCTATTTGATTATGGGTGTCTTGTCTGTAGCAATAGCTGCGAAATCCTTATGGCAAGGTCCGCACAGCTTCCGGAATGCCGTTTTGGCAGCAGCAAAATCCTGAAAAAAACTTTTTACGGTTATTGAGAAAGCTCAAGTGTAACGATTACGGCTTTGAAGATAATCCGATTCGCGGACGTGTGAAACTCGTTTATAAGGGAGCATAAAACCGAACAGGGCTTCGAGATAAATAAAACATGATGGCAATTTAGCGTGTTCAGGCGTAATTCTAACAAGTTATACTGTTCGGACTAACGCTCCCTAATGCACTCAAACAGTCACACGCGCACGACTCGAATCACCTCCAAAGCCTATTCTTATAATCAACTTGAGCATTGTGCATAACCGCGAAACTTTTTTTACCTTCACTTATGTAGCCGACGCAAGGATCTGCAGCCGAATTCAGGAGGAAAGATGAGTCTAAAACTAACAACACTGTGTGAAAACACGACCACAAGGATCGAATTTTTAGGCGAATGGGGTTTGAGCATTTTAATTGAGTACAAAGGAGAGGCCGTATTGCTGGATACCGGGCTGGGCGATTCCCTTATTCCCAATTCAATGCGTGCCGGTGTGGATCTGAACCGTATCGATAAAGTGGTCATAAGTCATGGCCATAAGGACCACACAGGCGGAATGCAGGCCTTTTTAAAAACAAAAGCCGGCAAGACAGACGTGATAGCGCATCCCGACATTTGGAACAATAAATACACTATGCGTCCTGAAGTGAGTGAGGATCAGTATCATTTTGTCGGTATCCCCTTTATTAACGAAGAACTGGAATATCTGGGAGCCCACTTTAATCTGAGTCGAAAACCGGTATGGCTCAATGAGAACATCGTGACAACCGGAGAGATTCCGTTGATAACATCCTTCGAAAAGGTTGACCGAAACCTTTATCTGAAAACAGAACAGGGAATGGTGCCCGACCCCATAATGGATGGATGACCAGGCCCTGATCATCAAGACATCCAAGGGACTGGTGATTGTTTTGGGATGTGCCCATCATGGCATGATCAATACATTGATACGGGCCAGGGAAATCACAGGCGTTGAAAATATTCACATGGTTGTGGGGGGAACGCATTTGTTACGCGCCAAAAAAGAGCAACTAAGCCATACGTTTTCAAAATTAGAAGAATTCGGGGTCGAACGCATTGGTGTTTCCCATTGTACCGGCATGCCGGCGGCCGCAGCCACGTTTCAGAGGTTTGGGGATAAATTCTTTTTTAATAACGCCGGTACCATCCTCGAAGTATAGATCTTTGCATTTTTTCAATCTTTTCCCTCTTGCTCATTGCGTTTTTGAAACACAGCTTTTGGCAATATCAAGTTCCCCTTTCCGCAAAGAACGCATTACTCTTTTGAATTCGACCAGTTATAAAGATGAGGCCGACTTCTTCTTCCTGGCATGAAAGATGCTACTCTAAAGGCGACTCCCGTTAGAAGGTCAACGCCTGCAATCTCCCTCCATAGGGGCGCTGCCGCGCAGGATGGCCTGCCTGCCGTATCGGCAAAACCTTCTAACGGAGTCCAAATTAGCCATAAAGGAGATTAAGCAATGAAAATAGCCGTTACAGCGAGTGGTAAAAGTCTGGACTCCCAGATCGATCAGCGGTTTGGGCGCTGTGCTTTTTTTATCATTGTCGAAACCGATAGCATGCAATTTGAAGATTTCAGCAACGAACAAGCGGCGATGGTCGGTGGAGCGGGTATCCAATCGGCGCAGTTTTTGGCCTCCCAAGGCGTACAGGCCGTTCTCACCGGAAGGTGCGGTCCCAACGCCGTAGGGACGCTATCCGCGGCAGGGATCGATTTGTTCCTGGACCAAACCGGCACGGTTCGTGAAGCCGTCTCAAGATTCAAGAATCAGGCCTTGCAATCGTCGACAGCGGCAAATGTCGAATCGCATCACGGCCTGGAACACATCCCGTTTGCGGACGGTTCCCCAGTCCCGCCGGTGAGCAGCCCGACCGAAATGGGCGACCGCATGGGACAGGGCCGCGGTATGGGTGGCGGCATGGGACGGGGTCGCGGAATGGGCGGCGGCATGGGACAGGGCCGCGGTATGGGCGGTGGCAGAGGGGGAAGGTGTCGCAGAAGATAATGTGCCATGAAAATCGGAATTCCCATTTGGGAAGATAAAATATCGCCGGTCTTTGACACGGCCTCGCGCTTATTAGTCATCGAGACAGACGGCAAGCAAGAGTTCTCCCGCTATGAAGCCTATCTGGAAGTCCGGGGCATCGCGCATCGCTGCTTCCGAATCCAAGGTTTGGGTGTGGATATGTTAATTTGCGGCGCTATCTCACGACCTTTTTTGGAAAAACTGATGGCATCCGGCATACGAATTATTCCGGGTATTTCAGGACATCCGGAAGATGTCCTTCTCGCCTATCTGCAGGGAAACATTTACGACGCCAAATTTATGATGCCGGGGGTTAAGCGTGACGGATTGGAATCCCAAACGCCAACCCCGCCGCTGGGGCGTAAGGAACAAACAACCGATTAGGGGTATAATTCCCGGGAACACCTTAGCAGCAGTCAGGAGGTTAAAAAAATGTTTAACGCGAACCAGAGTTGCCCGACCCAGAACCAAAAAGACCCGCACGCCATGCAGGATGCAGCGGTCAGCAAAACACTGCAGCACATTAAAAATAAAATATTGGTCATGAGCGGTAAAGGCGGTGTCGGAAAAAGCAGCGTATCGGCTTTCCTTGCCCTTATGCTTGCCCGGCGAGGATTTCGTGTTGGGCTCATGGACGTTGATCTTCACGGGCCGAGCATACCCAGGTTGTTGGGGTTAACCGGAAATATTCAGGCATCCGACAACCCCGGAAAAGCCAAACCGATTTCTTTATCATCCCATTTGGAAGTGATATCCATTGAGGCTCTTTTGGGTGATGATAAGGATGTGGCGACCATCTGGCGGGGCCCCCTCAAAATCGGGGTTATCAAACAGTTTTTAGCCGATATCGAATGGTCGGATCTTGATTACCTCATCATCGACTCCCCTCCCGGTACAGGTGACGAGCCTTTAACTGTGGCGCAAACCATTCCGGATGCGCAGGCCTTAATCGTTACCACCCCCCAAGAAATTTCTTTGGCGGATGTGCGCAAATCGATCAATTTCTGCCGTCAAGTCAATATGCGGATTCTGGGGCTCGTCGAAAATATGAATGGCTTACAATGCCCGCATTGCGGAAAGGACATTGCGCTTTTTAATACCAACGGTGGCCGGTTATTGGCTGAGCACGAAAATCTGAGCCTTTTGGCCAGTCTGCCTTTTGATCCGGATGTGGTCAAGATGGGGGATGCGGGCAATTTGGCAGGACTTACCGATGAGGTATTTCCCTTTTCAACCGCCTTTCGCCAATTAGTGGCGGAAGTTGAAAAGCTGAACCCGACAACATCGTCGTTGGTCGTTGATCGTTCAAACCAAAATAATAAATCTGCAGGAGGAACCTCAAATGCCGGATGAAACAAAAGAAAAAACGAGTAAAGTCGCCACGCTGGGCAAGGAACGCAAACCGCTCAAGGCGAAAAAAGTGGCTGATCCTTTAAATGCGTCTATTGATGTTGCCACACAAAAAATGCTGGCCCGTGCCCAACAGTTGGGCATTGAGACTGTTTTTGACCGGGCCGAAAATATGAAAGCGTGCAATATCGGCTCCCAGGGAACTTGCTGTAAAAATTGCGCCATGGGGCCCTGCCGTCTGCCCTTACCCAAATCATTGCTTGAAGATGAAGACACGCGCAAAGGTCTATGCGGTGCGACACCCAATACGATTGCCGCCCGAAATTTTATAAGAATGATTGCGGGGGGTGCCGCAGCGCATTCGGATCACGGTCGCTGCGTGGCGGAGGTATTTCTATCAGCGGCCAGAAAGGAAACCGAAGCATATAAAATAAAGGATGTTCAAAAGCTGTTAAGCGTTGCCCCCTATTTAGACGTGGCAACTACGGTCGACGTGGATGGTAAACAGCTTGACCGCGATACCGATGAAATCGCTTTGGAAGTGGCTGAGAAAGCCTTGAAGGAGTGGGGTAAATCCGAAGGCGAGCTTTTATATCTGAAGCGGGCGCCGCAACCCCTTTATGAAAAATGGAAAAAAGCGGGCGTGCTACCCAGAAATATCGACAGGGAAATCGTGGAAATTATGCACCGCACCCATATGGGTGTTGATCAGGATTACAAAAACCTGATTAAGCAGGGTACCCGGGCCGCCATTGCCGATGGATGGGGCGGTTCCATGCTGGCAACCGACCTCCAAGATGTGCTTTTTGGGACACCGGCGCCTTTAGAATCGGAGGCAAACCTGGGTGTAATGAAAGAAGACCATGTCAATATCGTGATTCACGGCCATGAACCGGTTCTATCGGAAATGATCGTCGCCGCTGTTCAGACCAAAGAAATGGAAGACTATGCAAAATCAAAAGGGGCCAAGGGCATCCAACTATCCGGAATCTGCTGCACCGCCAATGAAATTTTGCAAAGACACGGTGTGCCCCTGTGCGGTACGTTTTTACAGCAGGAGCTGGCCATCATCACCGGCGCGTGCGATGCCATGGTGGTGGATATTCAGTGTATCTTTCAAAACCTTGCCAATGTGGCCAACTGTTTCCATACCAAACTGATTACAACCCACCCCATTGCCAAGATGGAACAGGATAACGTCATCCACATTGAATTTGACGAACATCATGCCTTGGAGGATGCAAAAAAAATCGTCAAAATGGCGGCCGACAACTTTCAGAACAGAGGTACGGAAGTTATGATTCCCCCGCATAAGCACACCCAAATCGCAGGCTTTGGGGTAGAATCCATCGAATATCATTTGGGGGGCACCTTTCGTGGTTCTTACGCCACACTGAATGACAATATCATCAACGGCCGGATCCGGGGCATCGCCGGTGTGGTGGGGTGCAACAATGCCCGCACAAGGCACAATGCGGGTCATATTGCGATTGTCAAAGAGCTGATAAAAAATGATGTTATCGTGCTGACGACGGGGTGTAACGGAATCGCCTGTGCCATGGAAGGGCTCCTCACGCCTGAATCGGCACCGGTGTATTGCGGGCCGGGCTTGGCCGAGATTTGTGAAACCGTCGGAATCCCGCCGGTACTTCATTTGGGCTCCTGTGTTGATAACAGCCGAATTTTATTGGCGGCCACCGAAGTCGTTAAAGCCGGCGGCCTGGGCAACGATATCAGCGAGCTGCCGGCCGCCGGGAGTGCACCCGAATGGATGAGTGAGAAAGCCATCAGTATAGGGCATTATTTTGTCTCCTCCGGCGTTTATACCGTGTTTGGCGTTACCTTACCGACATCCGGCGCGCCGGTATTTCAGAAATATCTCTTTGACGAATTGGAAAACGTATATGGGGGAATGTGGGATCTTGAAGTCGATCCGATAAAACACGCCCAAAAAATGATCGCGCATATTGATAAAAAACGCAAAGCGCTCGGTATCGACAAGGCCCGTGAACGGGTCATGGTGGATATGGATACGCGCAGGGAACTTGCCTCTTCATAAAGCAGACAATTTCATCATCTGAGTCAAGGAGCGGGTGATGAAGCTTAAACCCGGAGCCATTAGACATGGAAAGGAGGTGCGCAAAGCCGAATAGAACCTTGGAAATTTCCAACTTTTGACGAAAGGAGGAATCATGGAAGCACTTACGAGAAGGGAATTTATGCATGCCGCCGTCATCGGTGGAACGGTTTTGGGGCTGGGGGGGATTTTCTTTCACAAACCTTTGGAAGCGCTTGCCGGCGGCAAATATGATATCGGCCAGTGTAAAAGCGTCAAAATTAAGTGCATCTCCGAGGTCGGTTGGTTTGATACCAAAAAATTGATCGGCCAGATGAAAGCCGCCGGAGGGGGTAAAACAAGTCAGTGGATCATTCCTTGGGACCCAAAAAATGCCGCCGGAAGTTGTTCACTGATCGACATGGAGGCCCTTGACGGAAGTCACCACAAAATTCTCCTGGACGCCGGATGGAGCAATGCCTACATGGATGAGGCATTTAAACGCGAAGGTATCGACAAGATGCTGAAAAACGGTGAAATCGAGTTTCTTTTTATCAGCCACGAGCATCTCGATCATTTATGGGGTTTGGAAACAGTCCTAAAATATGATCCGGACATTAAAATCATTATTCCCAGCACCTTCTATCCGGAGGGGATGCACTTTATCCGCGGCGCCGAATTTGTTACCCCCGGTGCCAGGAATGGAATTCGCCATCAAGGGAAGCTGGTTCAGTGCCAACCCGGAAAAATCAACCAACTATTCAACGGGTGCGCGGCCGTGGCCTTTGATTTGCCGATTGTCATTCGGGTACAAGGCGAAGAATCGCTTTACTTTAATGTGAAAGATAAAGGCGTTGTTTGCGTTGCCGGATGCTGCCATCAGAGCATTCTGACGTTTGCCGACTTTGCCGCAAAGAACATTCTTGGGGGTGACAAAATGCACGGCGTCTACGGGGGGCTTCACATTGCCCCTTTTGGCCCCATGAACAAGGATCGCGAACATATCGTCGCCGGTATGGCAAAGTACAACTTTAAGAAAATCGCCTGCAATCATTGCACCGGTCAGGTGGCGGTACAACGGATGATCGAACTCGGTTATCCGATTGTGAAAGGCACGGGTCGCTTTGGTTCCCAGAGCGATCTTTATGTCGGTAATGGAGATGAGGTGGTCTTTGCCTAAAAACGCCGTATCTATGCCGGAGATATACCCTAACCTGCGCCAACGGGCGCAGCGATTGTTCAGCCAGCATAACCTTCTCGGGGAGCCGATCCGTGTGCGTGCGCGTGCGCTTAGCGCCGAAGAAGCCATCGGAAACCCTGAAGCCGACGACTTTCCTTTGCAAAAAGGAAAAGAGCGACTCATGCAGGCGGAGTTCAAAAATGCTCTCGGACAGGCTTTTACCGACCATTATGGTGATTTTACCGGCACCTTGGAGGAGGTTATGCAATTGGCGCCAAGCAATAATTACCGTCGGGCCGTTTTCGTGGCGACGCTAAATGCGGTCATGCGGCACTTGAACCTTATCGAAGGTACCGTCCATTGCCGTGATCGGGAACCGGCCCTGTGCGCCCGGCAACTAGCCGATTATCTTGAAGAGCGCTTTGGTGCGGTGAAGATTGCCCAGATCGGATACCAACCCCGGATGATCGAATCCATATCCGACCGTTTTCCGCTGCGGGTCATCGATCTTGATTCGGACAATATCGGAACCACCAAAGGTAATGTTGTGATTGAAGGTCCGGATGCCACCGACGATGCCATCCGCTGGGCCGATTTGCGTCTGGTGACCGGAACCGCCCTGGTAAACGACACACTGGGTCTTTTTCTGGAATTTGAACCGGTTCTCTTCTATGGCATCACCATTGCCGGGGCTGCCCACCTGATGGGGTGGGAGCGATTTTGTGTCCACGGCAAATGAAAAGGAGTATACCGGTAAATGGAGCTGCTAGGGCGAAGGCGGCTTACTGTTGTGGTTCAGGTGAAGGCGAATAAAAGACTTTAAATTTGACTCCAAATTGTAGCAATGATAGCGCTATCTTAAAGGAAAATGAAATATGTATAAAAATATTTTATTTTGTACAGACCTTTTTCCGGGATCGGATTATGCCTTTGTCGTCGCTCTGGATGCTGCCGAGCAATCGGGGGCGCACCTGACGGTCCTGCATGTGTTGGAGCCCCGCCACCGCTACAGCGGTCATCTTATTACGGAAGATGGTGATATTTGGGGCTCCGACGAAGTGATGGGTAAACTCCGGCAAAAACTGAAAGAATACTATATCCTTCGCATTGAAAAAGAAAATCCGGATTACGTCAGCTTTGCGGTCAAGGGCGGAGTGCCCTGGATGGAGATCCTTCGGATGGCACGCAAACAGAAGATCGATCTGATCGTCATGGGTCCCTATTCGGTGCGGGGACTGAGTACAAAGGCCGATTTTGGAAAACCCCATCTAGGCCAGAATGCCCAACAGGTTTCGCTGCGAGCACGCTGTCCAGTACATATCGTTACTTCACCCAAACAGCGTTTGGTTTTAGAAGAGGCTAGAAAAGATGAATAAAACCATAACGAGCCCGTTGTCGGTAATGGTGATGAGGCGGTGCAGGGCACAAAGAAAGACAACAAACTACTATTAAACAGAGGAGGATTTTATACCATGGAAAACGGCAGAATAGCGATTCCATCTATTGGGAAAGGTGGATTGGACGGACAACGGTCGGGCCACTTTGGCCACTGTGATGTGTTTACATTCGTTGATATAGAAAACGGAGAAATTAAAGCGGTTTCAACCATTCAGAATCAGGAACATATAAAAGGCGGATGCATGGTGACGGTCAACAGTTTAGCAGATAACAAGGTGACCGCTCTAATTGTTGAGGGCATCGGACTGCGGCCGCTCAAGGGTTTCAAACAGGCCGGTATTGATGTTTATCATGATGCGGAGAGGACTAAGATAGAACCGGTCGTAAAAGACCTGATCATCGGCAAAACCCATCGGGGTCAGGTCTTCATTCTTCACTCTCCATTAAATTCTGTCAAGAATGAA
>CAZHAH010000109.1:0-19315 GCA_964530095.1 uncultured Desulfobacteraceae bacterium
ATTATGCCGAAGGTGTCAGATGATCTTCCCAGAGGTAAGGGGTCCTGAAATTACATGGGAAAGGCTGGCAAACAAAGATCAATGAAATTCTCACTGATTACGTTCATTCCCATGTCGAAAAATAGAAATATAGAGAACAGCCTTGGAATGATCAATCTTCAGCTGACTGTTCGCGGGCCGGGCTGGGGCGCCCGGAAGCGGTAAAGAACAGTTCTGTCCCCAGATACAATTTCTTGGCCCCCGGCACTCTGACCCGTTTGTCGACACGGCGCATCTGGACCTCTACCTGATCAGCCCCTGCTTGTTGTGCCTGGGCTTCGATCCGGGGCAGCATTCTCTCCCTGGCATATTCCACGGCCGGTTCCAAAGCAGCGAAATCGTGGTGCCCATCCGGCAGATGCACACGCAGGCTACCGCCGCCCTCCAGGGGTCGGATATAAATTCTTTGTTGTTGCAGAACCCCGCCGCTAACGGCTCCGATGGCATTGGCCACCCCCGTATGCGGTGGTATGACAAGCTCGGTGTGCAACAACTCGGCGGTGTGCGGCATATACGCTTCCACCGGCGCCCCCAGAGCCACCAAAGGGCGGCGCAGGGTCACTTCCCAGTCAAGCTGTCCATTTCGGGAAGCTCCCAGGGCTGCATCCATCAGAATCTTGGCCGTTGGTTCTTTGGCCCATTGGGGAGGGCCAAATTCATCTGTGATGACTTTGCTGACAATGGTCGCCGCCAGCTGTTCCGACATATTTCGAATTACGGTTTCGCAGAAGTCCGGCACCGGCAATCCCATTTGCGCGGCTATTAACTTGGCACCTTTACGGGACCCCTCCGCATTCCATCGCTCAAAACGATTTAACACATGCAGCGCATCCGTGGGCGTGAATCCCGCCCGTTGAATAAGCCCCTTTTGTTCCAATTCTGCAATTCGTCTGCGAATCCAAGGATCACGGGAGAATTCCGTGTTTACCAGACCGGTTAAAGAGCGTGGCCCTTTTTTCAGAAGTGCAAGGACGGTCTTCTCATTTACCGAAAGCTGATACCGGGGCTCTCTTCCAAGGAGGATAAACTGATCAGCCCCGGCCTTAAATGGTCTCCTTGAACCTTGCGGATGAAGCTTTTCTAGGACTTGGGGATGATCACCGGTCAGTATACACAGGGGTACGACCCGATCCGGGCCGATGATCAGTTTGCCTTCTTCATCAAGGCTGATATGGCTGTCTCCTCCCAATCCAACCGTATGCGCATCGACCGCTTCCACCATTGTTTGCCAGCCGCCAATATTTGCGCCTTCCGGATTGATATCGGGCCGGCCCTGTTTCAAAGCAATAATGTCTGTGGTTGTACCGCCGACATCGGCCACCCAACCGTCATTGCTTCCGGCCAGCCGGTAGGCACCGAGGGCGCTGGCGGCGGGACCTGACAGTACCGTTTCGACGGGACGCTGCATGGCCCATTCTGCGCGTACCAAAGATCCATCCCCTTTGACCACCATTAAAGGGGCGGCTATGGAGAGTTGGTCCAATGCGACACGAACCTTGGCAATGAGGTCTTGAACCAGAGAGATCAGGCGCGCATTTAGCGCAACGGTCGTCGCACGGCGTATCGAATCCAAACGGGTGGAGAGCTGATGTCCGCAGGTAACCGGAAGATCGGTTAGACTTCGTACCAATTGTTGCACCCTTAATTCATGGGTTGGGTTGAAGGCTCCGAAGTAACCCGACACGGCAAAAGCAGAAACTTTATCGCGCCGGGCCTCGATTGCCTGCCGGGCGCCGCTCTCGTCCAGGACCTGGCGTTCGTTGCCCTGTATATCGTGTCCGCCTTTTAAATAAACCACATCCTGGGTAGCCAAATTTTTTTGAAAGTTATACTGCCGGACCAGCTCTTGGTCATAACCGATGAGCAGAAGGGAGACCGGAGCGCCGTGTCCTTCGGCAATGGCGTTGGTCGCCAGAGTAGTGGAGAGGGCCACCAGGTTAATGGTTTTGTTGGTGTCGGACTGTTTGCGGCCTTTGAGGACACCCTGAATCGCTTCTTTTATCCCCAGAGAAAGATCTTGTTTGGTGGTCAGCGATTTGGCGCTGCCAAGTACCTCACCCCCGTCGTTGTCGATGAGGACTGCATCCGTGTAGGTTCCACCGGTATCGATACCCAACGCGATATTCACTTTTCAATCCTTTCCAGGGGTGACTTTCAGCAACCATTCCCCTTGAACGTTAAATCTCCTTGCGGCCTTGCGCTAATTTTATTAGGAAAAGACAATCCAAAAACCAACACCCGAAAATACCAAGATAGGAGAATTAGGGCATATGGATCAGAATATCAAGCGATTTCATTCAAACCCCCTTGAATATCTGTCTCTCCCTCAAATGCGAGACATACATTCCGCCACACTGAGGGTAATGGAAGAGGTGGGGGCCGTGGTTCATCATCCCGGAGCTTTAGCGCTTTTGGATCGGGCCGGTGCTGACTTGAAAGACAGCGACCGGGTTCATATCCCCGGTGCTCTGGTTGAAAAAATCCTTGCACACGTTTCTCCGAGCGTCATCCTCTTTGACCGGCTCGGGCATTCTTGCATGTCTCTTGAGGGTAGCAACGTCTATTTTGGAACCGGATCGGATTGCCCGAACCTGCTCGATTCTTTTAGCGGAGATCGGCGGGACTTTCTTTACAAGGATGTCGAGACCTCCGTTCGTCTGGTGGACGCACTGCCTAATATCGATTTTACCATGTCCATGGGATTGGCTTCCGACATTCCGGCGGAATTGCAATATCAGTACAAATATGCGGCCATGATTCGCAACACGACCAAGCCGCAGGTGATCACCGCAGCGGATATAACCGCCTTGAATGATATTATCGACATGGCCGCCGCCGTTGCCGGCGGGCGTGAAAAGCTGATCCGAAAACCGACTTTTGTGCTGTACGATGAGCCGACATCACCGCTTGTCCATGGCCCTGAATCGCTGGAGAAGCTTTTATTTATGGCTGAAAATCAGTTACCGGTGAACTATTCGCCCGGGATAATGGCCGGTGCCACCTCGCCCGTAACCATGGCCGGCGCCATCACCCAAGCCAACGCCGAAATACTGGTGGGGTTGACCATTCACCAGCTGAAATCTCCGGGAGCACCCTTTATTTTTGGCGCCGGGATGTCTCCCATGGATATGCAGAGCATGCAACCAACGTATTCGGCGCCGGAAGCGATGGTGACCCAGGCCGGACTTTGTCAGATGGGGCGTTGTTTCTACCATCTCCCCACCTGGGGGTTTGCCGGCTGCAGCGCTTCCAAAATAGCCGATGAACAGTCCATTAATGAGGCCGCCACTTATTTGATGATGGCCGGATGGATGGGTACCAATCTTGTTCATGATGTGGGCTACCTTGAATTTGGTCTAACATACTCCTTTGATCTGCTGGTAATGTGTGATGAGTTTATCGGTCAGATTCGACGCATGATGGAAGGAATTCAAGTAGATCCCGAACATCTGGCGGTTGAGGTCATGCAGCGGGTTGGCCCGGGGGGTCATTTTCTGGATGATGAACACACGTTTCAACACTTCCGCGAAAACTGGCAGCCCGATTTAACCGATCGCAAAACATATGAAACCTGGCAAGCCGAAGGTGCCACCAGCATGGGGCAGCGGGCCCGGGCCAAAACCAAGGCACTTCTCAAAAACCATACCCCGGAGCCCTTACCGGCTGAGGTAAATGCCAAAATCGATAAAATTCTGAAAACCGCGGAAGCGCGGTTATAAAGGTTAGAGAGCTATTGAAAAAAATGCAAAGCGACCAACCCGGAACGGTGAACTCTGAACCCTGGTCGCCTACGGCGCCGCCAAAGGCGGGTAAACCTTTGAACGCCTACTGTAAAGGAGGACCGATTATGCCTGATCCAAAACCTTTTTTTATGCGCGACCCCTGGGCCTTTGACCTTCAATCCCGTCCAACCCCGCGATCCGATGCTGATTTGGGAATCAACACCCGGGCATTGCACGCCGGTTTTCACCCGTTGGAAAACCTAGAGGAGTTCCGAGCCTTCGTGCCCCCCATCACTCAGTCTATGACTTACCCTTATAAAACCTTTAACGAAATTCCCTGCCCGGTTTATGGTCGTACCCGAACCCCTACCAATACCCTGTTGGAAGAACGCCTGGCATCCCTGGAAGGCGGAGAAGGGTGCCTCACGGCCGCTTCGGGATCACAGGCGTTGTTCAACCTGATATTCACTATCACGCGGCCGGGCGACAACGTGGTCACCTCTCTGAATGTCTTTGGGGAAGGGTACAAACAGGCGGCCACTATTTTTCCTGAACGGTGTCAGGTCGATTTTCGTTTTGTTCAAGATCCGGGCGACATGCAGTCCTGGGATGCCCGGATCGACCACAACACAAAACTGATCTGGGCTGAAACGCCAAGCAATCCTTGCCTTTTTATAACCGACATCACCGCCCTGGCAGAAGTTGCTCACAGTCGGAAAATTCCGCTTTTGGTGGACAACACGACTGCCACGGCTGCGTTGCAGACGCCTTTAGCACTCGGGGCGGATATCGTTTTGCTGTCCATCACCAAATTTATAGCCGGCAATGCCACCGTGCTGGGCGGAGCCATTATCGGACCCGAGGCGTTGGTGGAAGACATTCGCTGGAACACAACCGAATTTGTCGGCGCCGTGATGACACCCTGGGAGGCATGGATGACTTTGCAGTATTTAGAAACGCTTTGTATGCGCATGGAACGCCACAGTACAAATGCGCTGACCGTTGCCGAATTTTTGGCCTCACACCCGCACATAGAGAAGGTCAATTATCCCGGGCTTCCGCAACATCCCCAGCATGCACTTGCCAAAAGGCAGATGAAAGCGCACAGTGGGCTCCTATCTTTCGCGGTACCAAACGGGATTCAAGGCGCGGCACAATTCATGGATGCCCTGAAACTGGTGGTCCATGCCGTCACGTTTGGCACCAGCAGAACCATCTGTATGCATCCGGCCACCATTACGCATGAACATATGACACCTGAAGAACGCGCCAAGGCCGGGATCGACGATGGGCTCATACGTCTCTCGGTTGGTTTGGAAGACCCGCAGGATATCATCAATGACCTGGACCAGGCACTGCACTCTTGAGTCCAACCGTTTCTCACTGCTTGACTTTGCCCTAAAAGGCATTAAAATAGAAATCAAATCTTAATCTTTCGAGGAGATTTTCATGCCGATTTACGAATATCAGTGCCAGGCTTGCTGCCATCATTTTGAAGCGCTTACGCTCTCTGCCGGCGAATCTGCCCCTGTATGCCCCACCTGCGACTGTCCCGATGTGGAGAAATTGATGTCTGCCGGTTTCGTGAGGCCAAGGGGAATTCCCACCGGATCGGGCGGATTCAAGGAGCCTTCCTGCAAGCCCAGCGGGTGAGGTATTTAGCCCAATTCCTCAGGCTGAGGAACTATAAAACTCAAACCAAACCTTTTATTACCTGAATTTTGCGCGGGTCGGAGGCTTTTATTAATCGATCAGCACCAGCCCTACCAAAACACCCATGGCGGTCCTGCGGGCAACATCCTGATCGGTAATCTTGTGGATTTCCCAGCCCACTCTCTCCATCACTCTAAAAACATTAATCCCGACCGCTTCCATGGATGGCCTTGCTTCTGCAAGAAAGCTTGTTTTCGATGGCGTAGTGATATAAAAGACGGCCGTATTGCCCAATATTCTTAATTGATAAGCAGGATGTAATATTGATCACTCTACTCGACTACGGCGCCGGGAATGTCCGCAGCGTCATCAACGCAATCGAAAGCCTCGGACAAAAGGTTAAAATCGCGACCACGGGGGAAGACATTCTTTCTGCCGCAAAGCTGGTATTCCCGGGAGTGGGTGCCTTCGGCAGTATGATGCGGATTCTCAACGATAGAAAATTTGTCGAACCCTTAAAAACCTATCTTCTGGCTGACCGTCCCTTTCTGGGCATTTGCCTGGGATTGCAGGTATTGTTTGAAAACAGCACCGAAGCCCCGGATGTTGCGGGCTTGGGGTTTGTTCAGGGTAGGGTAAAAAGGTTTGACATCGATCTTTCGGTTCCCCACATCGGCTGGAACGGCATCAATATCAAACGACCCGCATATATATTCAATGGACTAACAGGAAACGAAAAATTTTATTTTGTGCATTCGTATCATGTCGTAGCTGAAGATACGGAAGCGATATTGACCTCCACCGACTACGGATACGAATTTGTCAGCGGAATTCAAACGGGAAATATAATCGCCACCCAGTTCCATCCCGAAAAGAGCGGCAGCCCGGGCCTTCGCCTTCTTAAGAATTTTCTTGAAACTGCTCCTCCTCCGGCTGGGCCCATCACCGTATCGGTGGGCACACAGCTGGCAAAAAGAATCATTGCCTGTCTGGATGTGCGATCAAACGATCAGGGCGACCTGGTGGTAACCAAGGGGGACCGATACGACGTCCGGGAAAAAGGGGCTGTCCGAAACCTTGGCCGCCCGGTTGAGCTGGCGCGAAGATATTACGAAGAAGGCGCAGATGAAATTACCTTCCTCAATATCACCGGTTTCAGGAATTTCCCCCTGAAAGACATGCCCATGCTGGAGGTTTTGCGCAAAACCTCAAAAAACGTGTTCGTTCCGCTGACCATTGGCGGCGGAATCAGGGATTATACGGATATAAACGGTCACGCATACAAGGCCCTTGAGGTCGCTGCTGAATATTTCCGCTCCGGGGCGGACAAGGTTTCCATCGGAAGCGATGCCGTTCGGATTGCAGAAGAATATTCAAAAACCGGCCATAAAACCGGCCAAAGTGCCATTGAAGAAATATCGCGTGTCTACGGCAATCAGGCGATGGTTGTATCCCTTGATCCCCGGAGAGTTTATGTGAATTCACCCGATGCCGTCGCGCATGAGGTGATCAAAACGGCTTTTCCCGGTCCCGGCGGAGAAGAATACTGCTGGTACCAGTGTACCATAAAAGGCGGCCGTGAAGGGAGGGATTTGGATGCAGTGACGCTGGCCCGGATCTGTGAGAAACTGGGTGCAGGCGAAATTTTGCTGAATTGCATCGATCGCGATGGAACCCACCTGGGATTTGATCTCGAATTGATCAGGGCCATCACCCGGGCGGTCTCGATTCCGGTCATTGCTTCCAGCGGTGCCGGCCGGGTCGAGCATTTTTACGATGTATTTACCACCACCCGCGCTGAATCAGCGCTGGCCGCTGGTATTTTCCATCGCCGTGAAATCCCTATTGCCAAGGTGAAAAAATACCTGACCGGTAAAGTCGAAATCAGGCTTTAAGTGCTAAAGAAACCCGTAATCAGTTAAGGTCTGATTCACCTTTTGATAGGTTTGGAAGATGATCCCCCCGCAAATTTGTTTGCCTTCAGGGGTTCCGACCCGGTCGCCCACAATTTCTTTGCATCGCGTACCGTTGTACTTTTGCCCCACCTCCGTCTGAAACCAGTCTCCCAGTTCCTGAAGCATGGGGAGCAATTGGGGCGATTCTTTCTCGTCTGCGGCGCCTTTCCCCCCATACCAGGCCATTAAGCAGGCCGCACCGGTCAGGGTGCCGCACGTCTCTTCGAAAAAGCCGCAGCCATCACCCAATCCGGCCATTGCCCTCACTAAATCAGGTATTTCTTTGCCTTCCTGCTCCAAAGCAAGGATTAAAAGGATTTGGCTGCAATTAAACTTCTTATCAGCCAGCGCTATCATGCGCGCTATAATGTGTTCGGCTGTTTTCGGCTGTTTTTTTTCCGCCATGAGCCTCTTCTCTCCATTTGACATCACCGGGAGCCGTTAGACGTCTTTTTTGCCCCTGTTTTTCCTTTTTAGCGTTTTGGTGATATCCAATTCCTCATCATCGATGAGCTCCGGTTCATGGAGAATGCTTTTTCCTTCGAAAACGACCCCTTTTTCTATTTCAATAACGGGCGCCTCAATATTGCCGTATACTTTGCCGGGCACACATATGTTAATCTCTTTTTCAGCGACGATGTTTCCGCGGATTTCTCCGTAATTGATGACCGTTGAGGCATGAATTTCGGATTCTATTTTTGCCTCCTCGCCAATGACGAGGGTTCCTTCACCCAAAATGTTACCTTTAAAATGACCGTCAACCCTGGCCATCCCGAAAAATCTCATATTCCCTGTAAACTCAACCTCTTTTCCTAATAGTGCGGTGACATTCTTTAATTTATTTTTCATTTTTATGTAAATCCTGTCCTTTGCTAATCCGTGATTTTCTGTGTTTTCCGTGGTGAACCCTTACCAGTCTTTTTCTATTATTGAAACCAATCCTGTCCCGGTTTGCAACCCATATTTTCGTTTTTTACCTTAATCCCCAAATATCGCGATACTATTTTAGATAATTTTGATGATTGTGAGCGCATCAGAAAACAAAGTGGTACCACTGTCGAACGGGATTGGATATTTTTTGATTCAGTTGAAGAAGCCCAGGAATTTTTCAATGACGCCTGTGAAGGAGTCCGTGGATTTTAGGTACATTAAAGAAACGAATCTTTAGAATCGTTTTTTAAAACTGGACAGCGCCACTTATCATCCCGCATGAGGTTGTTCCAACATCTGAAACGTGGTATGACGACAAGGCATTAAACCACCAAGCAGGAGGAAGTTGTATGTTTTTCATCGGAAGCTTTGTTCACGCCACCAATCAGGAAGAAACACACGAAACCGATAGGCGCCATGGGGATTTTAGCCTGATCGTCGATGCAGCCAACCCGTATGCCGCCATCCAAAAATTCAAAACCCAAATTATCAAATACCGAGAAACGAGCGAATTTTTTCAGGGTGAGTGCTCTATTTTTTTAATCCAATTTTTTTAATCCAGCTTTTTGAGTTTGACCGCTTTCCGGTCGATGAAGCCATGATGCTAAACTATAAGTCGACTGTCGGCGATCCGCTTTTACCTTTTATCCGTTGTTCGCTCCCAGGAGATTTGACGGATTCGTGTCGAATTTTCGATTGGAGAAACAGCATACCAGAAGTCGATGGACAAAAAGAAAAGCTCTTTCTTCGGTTTGAAGCGGGGTCTACGCTTCTCCTATGCGAACCGGACCCCGCCTTTCTGCTATCGCCTGAACCTTAAAGAGAGGTTATAATGAAAATAGTCAAAACAGGACAAATCCCCAAAGAAGCATTTAGGAGCCCCCTTTTTTCGGGGACGGATGTAACCAGGCAAACCCTTCTGCCGGAAAGCAAGGAATACAACTTCAACATTGTAAACTTCGGCCAAGGCGTCCGCAACAAATTTCACGCACATAGCCATGAGCAGATTCTGATTGTCACGGCCGGAGAAGGGATTGTTGCCACCGAAAAGGAAGAGCGGATCGTAACCGTCGGTGACGTCATTCTTTTCCCTGCCGGAGAGAAGCACTGGCACGGTGCGACCGGCAATTCCACCTTTTCTCACATCTATGTAACCCGGTTGGGAGCCGAACTGACGCAGTTAGAAGACTGAAAAAAATGAACGTCCAACATCGAACAGTGGAAATTCCAAATACCAAAACCCAAATAACAAACAAATCCCAATGACCCAAATTCAAAATTCGAAACAGAAAAAACCAAAATGTTTAGGTCATTCGGATTTGGAATTTAATTGGGATTTGGTGCTTGGGATTTGGAATTTAAAGAGAAACAGAAATAGCTGCTAAATGTTTAGTATTGGATGTTTGTTTTTCATTCGACGCTGGACGTTCGATGTTTGATGTTCATCTTTCAAAACAACCCTGTGGCGCAGGGGCCAACCCTGAACCGGTGAATGCTCACCTTAAACCTTACAATTTTTTTTAATGACTTTATACCTGTCTCTCAGTAGCGACATCGCCCAGGTCACAATCTCAAGCGTGGGATAAACCATTATCCTATTTTTTGATTCAAACCGTTTACCGACCACCGCCGTATTGGGCCCATAAATCCAGGCAATGACGGGCTTATCCGTATCAATTTCCGTCACCACGTTATTTAGCGACTCAGAGACATCTAAAAAGGCATATTCGGTTGCAGGGGCAATGGCGATACAAATAACGCCATCCACATTCGCATCATTCAAGACCGCTCTAAGCGCGACTGAATAAGCCTTGCGGGCGCCATGGAGCATAACCGCCGGCCAAATGTCGAGGGGATTTCCGAGCGGCATCCAGGCAGGCGAAAGTTTGGCCACGGCTTGAGTGGTTTCCGGGGAGAGAGATACAAGTTCCAAGCCGTATTTTTCCAAACTATCACTCACCATAATCCCTGCCCCGCCGCTAAAGGTAACGACGGCAACTCGATTTCCTTTCATACCAGGGAGGTTTAGGAGCGTCTTTACAGCGTGGGACTGTTCCCCCGCCGCTTCTAAAAAAGTAACGCCCGTTTGCTTTAAAGCCCCTTTCAGCAAGTCATAATTTCCGGCCATACTGCCGGTGTGTGACAGGGCGGCTTTGGCTCCTGTACGGCTGCTGCCGCTCTTATGGATCACAATCGGTTTCTCTTTGACCACCTGCCTGGCGAGATCCAGAAACGCCTTTCCCTGGTTGAGTCCCTCCATATGGATGGCGATTACTTTTATATCGGGGTCTTGCCCGAAATACTTCAACGCGTCATAAAACCCTACATCACAGGCATTCCCAAGGTCGATCGCCTTGCCGAATTTTCCGCTAAATTGCCGGGGACCGACAAAATGAATCCCGGATTGACAGATTAGCCCAACCGGAACCTTCTCATTAACAAGGGGCATAAACGATGTGGTGAAATTATTAAAGTTATTAGTCACCCCGAGCGTGTTTGGGCCCAAAAGGCGGATTCCATTGCCTTGGGCGATCGCGGTCATCTCCTTCTGTAAATCCTTACCCCGGGTGTCGGCATCCGTAAAACCCTGATTGACAACAATGACCGCTTTGATATTTGCCGCAATACAATCCCGGAGGATATCTATCGTCGTTTCGCGGGGAGCGCTTATAACCGCCAGATCTATTTTTGCGTCCACCGCCCTCACATTCGGATAGGCTCTTTCCCCAAGAATCTCCCTGGTGCTGGGATTAACCGGAAAAACTCTGCCGCAGAAACCGGATTTGAGCATGTTTTCCATGAGGTTAAAGGAGCCCGGTCCGCTCTTTCGGCTTACTCCGATGAGGGCAACGCTTTGGGGTTCCATAAAATTTTTCATAAATACATCCTAACCCGGACAATCCGGAAATCACAAATTACAAGCACCAAATTACAAATAAGTCCCAAAAAATACCAAAATCCATTATTAAGCGCTTAAAAAGGGGGAGGTAGTTTTTATTGGTTTCAAACGCAAGTGAATCAGATCGTTGGATTCGAGTGGTATCGATAAAGCTGAAACAATGCCCTGGCTGCTCTTGTGACCGAGGGATAAGCCGGTATCCCGGATTTACAAAAGCGGGCTCTTAACAGCACGCCTTTTTGAGTTAGTTCAGGATCGCCGCCATCCGAATCCACCGTAAATACGGTCGGTTTCTGATGATGACGGCCTTTTACAAATTCGATTGTCCCCGGTGTCGGATCATCCATATTCGGCATGTGAAACGCTTTTCGGGGGATTAGCCGATCGACAATGATCATGGAAACAAAAGAGTCCCTGTAGGCCATCTCCAACACGCCGGTTAGATAAGAGGCGTCCGTAAAAGTCAGCCACATATCGAGAGGATTTCCGGCAATAGAGCCCGCCACCGGCACGCTTTGTCGGAGATTATCCATGGTCGACTCCGAAAGCGCCGGCACTTCAAGCCCCTCTCGAATGCACGTATCGCTGTATGCCACACTGTTTCCGCCCCCGCCGCCGATTAGAAATACCCCCTTTCCATCCGGCGCAGGCAGGAGGCTCAGAGCCATTATTGTGTCCACACATTCGTTCATGGAGCGTACACGAATGACGCCGCTTTGACGATAAAACGCCTGCCATAGCCTCTGTTCACCTGACATGGCCCCGGTATGTGAAGCTGCGGTTGCCGCCCCGGTTTCGCTTTCACCGCCTTTCCACAGGATAATCGGCTTTTTTCGGTTCACTTCCGCGGCAATTTGTAAAAACCGGCGGCCATTTTTGACACTCTCAAGATACATGAGGATAATTTGAATGTCCTCATCTGCCGCCATGGCCTCGAGGTAATCGGTACTGTCGAGAACCGCTGCATTACCGAAACTTACCGCCTTGGCAACACCAATGCCGAGAGAATATGTGTATTCGGTGAGTCTTTGGGTCAGTCCGCCGCTTTGCGAAATGATTCCCAGGGAGCCGTGCAACCCGGGGATGGCACCCCAGGCGGTAAGTCTGGAAGAAGGACAATAAAGTCCCATACAGTTGGGGCCTATGACCAGCAATCCCTCGTGCTTCGAAATTTCAGTGATTTGTTCCTCCAGCTGCCTGCCGGCTTCGGAGCCGATTTCCCTAAACCCAGAGCTGAAAATATGGATATGTTTTAATCCGATGCGGGCGCATTGTTTGAGAATCGACGGCAAAAATTTGGCCGCAATACAAACCATGGCCAAATCAGGAACTTCCGGCAAAGAGAGCAGATCAGGGTATGCCTTGAGCCCTCTGATTTCGGACGCTTTGGGATTGATGGGGTACAGATTCCCGGCATAGCCGCTTTCCTGGAGTTTGATTAAAAAACTCATGCCTCCGAATCGGTAATCCCCGGTTGAAACACCGACGATCGCGATATGCCTCGGGTTAAAGAATTTTTCTAGATCCGATTGTTTTAAAATCATGCTATTGAATTTTTCTTGTTTTTCTGTTCTAGTTTTAGACGGGTTTCAAGTGGGCCGTCTTTTCTCCATACCCAGCATGTATCGATAAGGTAGTCATCCAACATATCAAGTGACATTCCAGCGTTTTCCGGCTTTCTGGAGTTATAAACCCAGACACCTTGGACTGCGGCGGATGCCATGGCATGCACCAGTGCGGTGAGATGTGAGCATCCATTGATACCGCCCAATCTTTTTTTCACCTTCTCAGTAAAACCGGGGGCGATTTTCATTCCCTTGATCTTTAAAAGACTTTCTGATGTTTGCGGACACTCGCTTTGGGGAATTTCGGGCATTTCCGCTTCGATGTCCTCGATAGAAAATGATGATGCGCCAATACGCATCCGTATTACCATGTGATGAACGGTATGCGGAGGGCGCTTTTCCCCGGAAGGCCGGTAATAGGGTATCAGACGATTATCTTTTAATATACCCTCAACGATGATATCACCCTTATCCGTCTCATAGGTGGACATTTCAATTGTTCTGGTGTGAATCTTTCTGATTTTGGAACGCTTAAGTAAACTCAAGTCTTTCCTCCCGATATAATTTGAAACTGCGGAGATATCAGATCACAAACAAACAGGCAACCCCTGGTTTGCTTCTGGAGTTTGTGACACTTATGGGAAAGCCTCCAGAATGAAGGATGACGTCCGCTTTTGTCCATTTGACCTTATTCAAATTTTCCTTTATAGAGTGCATGGCGATTCTTAAATGACTCCGCTGGGTGGACTCTATCGGCGGATCGATGATGTTTTATTTTGAATGATAAACTAAAGGAAGGGAGAAACTATTCCATGGCAGACAAAAAAGCAGACCTGGCGGGCCCGGGCATTGGCGATTACGATGAACTTGAGAAAATTTTACCCCACGATTACAATTCACTGCTCAATCCCAAAGAAACGCAGAGGGCTCTTTTTGAGGTCAAAAACTACATCGAAGAACATCTCTGCCGGGAGCTCAATCTGATGATGGTATCGGTGCCGCTGATCGTGGATGCGGAAAGCGGTGTGAACGACTTTCTGGACCGTGACGGTTCCCGCACACCGATCCAGTTTCATATTTCCAACGATTATGACAAAAACCCCATCGACGCGCAGGTGGTCCAGGCTGCAACCAAGTGGAAGCGGATGGCCCTGAAGCAGTTTGGCATGAAGATCGGCGAAGGGTTGTGCACGGACATGCACGCCGTGCGTAAAGATTACTTTCTCGATCACGACCACAGCGCTTACGTGGACCAGTGGGACTGGGAACGCGCCATCACCGCTGATCAGCGAAATCTGGACTTTCTAAAAGATGTGGTTCGCAGGATATGGAAGGTTTTGAAAGGGGCCGAGATGCACGCCATGGAACTTTTCCCGCAATTAAAATCGGATAAATACCCCGATCTGCCGGACGAGCTGACGTTTCTGCATGCCGAGGAGATCCTGGACCGGTTTCCCGATATGCCCCGCAAGGAGCGCGAGAATGCGATTCTTCAGGAATACCCGGCCATCTTCATTATCGGGATCGGCTGGCCCCTTGAAGACGGTTATCCGCATGAGTTGAGAGCCGCCGACTATGACGACTGGGTCACGCAAACCCAATCTGAAGACGGCCGCACCTTGCACGGTCTCAATGGCGATATTCTGGTCTGGAACCCCGTCACCCGCCGCCGCCATGAACTGACATCTATGGGAGTTCGCGTCGACGCCGAATCACTTCGAAAACAGCTGGAGATGTCCGGCCAGCTTGATTTTCTTAAATTTCCCTATCACCAGGCAATCATCAACGATGAAATCCCCTTGAGCATCGGCGGCGGCATCGGGCAATCCCGCACCTTTATGCTTTTGCTAAAAAAAGCACATCTGGGAGAAACCAGCGTTACCGTATGGCCACGTGTGCTTAAGGAGATGTGCCGGCAGAAAAATATCCATGTCCTCGAATAGGACAGCCCCCCTTCTAACCCAAAACATACAAAGGAGTTCCTATGCCCAGGCGTGAAGACATTCATAAGATTCTCATCATCGGATCCGGCCCCATTATCATCGGTCAAGCATGTGAATTCGATTATTCCGGGACCCAGGCCTGCAAAGCCCTGCGTTCCATGGGATATGAAATCGTACTGGTGAATTCAAATCCCGCCACCATTATGACCGACCCGGGGATGGCGGATGTCACTTATATCGAGCCCTTGAATCTAAAAGTGCTCACGGAAATTATCGCCAAGGAGCGCCCGGATGCGCTCCTGCCGAACCTGGGCGGCCAGACCGGGCTGAATTTGTCCTCCCAGCTCCATCAGGAGGGCGTCCTTGAAAAATACGACGTCAAGGTCATCGGTGTAAACGTGGATGCCATCGAACGGGGCGAGGATCGGATCGCTTTTAAAAAGACCATGGACCGGCTCGGCATTGAAATGCCGCGCAGCCAGGCCGTGAACAGCATTGCGGATGCCGAAAAAGCGGCCGATGGACTGGGTTATCCGGTGGTAATCCGCCCGGCTTACACCATGGGGGGTACCGGCGGTGGGCTGGTGTATAACGTTGAAGAGCTTCGCGTTGTGGCCTCCCGGGGGCTTTCCGCCAGTATGGTGAATCAGGTCTTGGTGGAAGAATCGGTGCTGGGATGGGAAGAGCTGGAACTGGAGGTGGTGCGGGATGCCAAAAACCAGATGATTACGGTGTGCTTTATCGAAAATGTCGATGCTATGGGCGTGCATACCGGGGACAGCTACTGTACGGCCCCCATGTTGACCATCGATCCCGAGCTGCAGCAGCGGTTGCAGAAATACTCCTATGACATTGTCGAAGCCATCGAAGTGATCGGTGGCACCAACATTCAGTTTGCGCACGATCCCGAAACCGGTCGCGTGGTCGTCATCGAAATTAACCCCCGCACCTCCCGCTCTTCGGCCCTGGCCTCAAAGGCCACCGGCTTCCCCATCGCCCGGGTTTCTTCTTTGCTGGCCGGTGGACTGACCATGGACGAAATTCCTTACTGGCGCGACGGCACTTTGGAAAAATACACCCCCTCCGGAGAATATGTGGTTGTCAAATTTGCACGCTGGGCCTTTGAAAAATTCGAAGACATCGAAGACAAACTGGGCACTCAGATGCGTGCCGTTGGTGAGGTCATGAGCATCGGCAAAAACTACAAGGAAGCCTTTCAAAAGTCGATACGCAGCCTTGAAACCGATCGTTATGGTCTCGGGTTTGCCAAAAATTTTCACCAACTCCCCTTAAATGAGCTGATGGGAATGCTCGGTACGGCCACGAGTGAACGCCAGTTTATCATGTACGAAGCGCTCCGCAAAGGGGCCGACCTTGAGACCCTTTACAAAACAACCCACATAAAGCCCTGGTTTATCCGTCAGATGCTGGAGCTGGTTGAACTTGAAGAAGAAATTTTACGCTACCGGGGGCAGATCCCGCCCGACAATCTGCTGAACCAGGCCAAACATGATGGGTTTGCCGATCGCTATCTCGCTTCTCTGCTCGATCTTACCGAAAAAGAGATCCGAGATCGGCGTCAACAGCTGGGGCTGACAGAGGCCTGGGAACCGGTTCCGGTCAGCGGTGTTGAAAACGCGGCCTATTATTTTTCAACCTACAACGCGCCCGATCAGGTTGATGTCAGCGATCATAAAAAAATCATGGTTCTGGGCGGCGGACCCAACCGAATCGGACAGGGAATCGAATTCGATTATTGTTGCGTCCATGCCGCCTTTGCCATACGGGATGCCGGGCTTGAATCGATCATGGTCAATTGCAACCCTGAAACCGTCTCCACCGATTATGACACTTCCCACAAGCTCTACTTTGAGCCGTTGACGGTCGAAGATGTGCTCAGTATTTACGAAAAAGAAAACCCGGATGGGGTTATCGTTCAATTTGGCGGACAGACACCGCTCAATATTGCCGGCCCTCTCGCCGAGGCAGGGGTTAAGATTTTAGGAACCACGCCGGAAACAATCGATCTGGCAGAAGACCGGGATCGTTTTCGGCAGATAATGCGCACTTTGGGAATTCCCCAGCCCGAATCCGGAATGGCCAGCACCTTTGAACAGGCCTTCGAGATTGCCCGCCAGATCGGCTATCCCCTCATGGTTCGGCCCTCATATGTCCTGGGCGGCCGGGGTATGGAAGTGGTGCACGACGACAACATGCTCAAACACTACCTTTCGGCCGCAGTGGAAATAACCCCGGAACGACCGATCTTAATCGATAAATTCCTGGATAACGCCATCGAGGCCGAGGCCGACGCCATTGCCGACGGCACGGATGCCTTTGTCCCCGCCGTGATGGAGCATATCGAGCTGGCCGGGATTCATTCCGGTGACTCGGCCTGTGTGATTCCACCCATCGGCATCCCGCCTAAACACATCGAAACCATCGGTGAGTATACACGCAAGATTGCCGTTGAGCTGAATGTGGTCGGTTTAATGAATGTGCAGTATGCCATTTTCGAAAATACGGTATACGTCCTCGAAGCAAACCCACGCGCATCGCGCACAGTGCCCATCGTTTCCAAGGTTTGCGGCCTCTCCATGGCCCGCCTGGCGACCCAGGTAATGCTGGGTAAAAAATTGTCCCAGCTTGGACTGTCTCAGCCGCGGATTCTGCACTATGGTGTCAAAGAAGCGGTCTTTCCATTTAATATGTTTCATGAAGTCGATCCTCTATTGGGACCGGAAATGCGTTCCACAGGTGAAGTCCTGGGCATCTCGCATTCTTATGGCCGGGCGTTTTTCAAGGCTCAGGAAGCAACTCAGGTATCACTGCCGTTGGAAGGAACCGTGTTGTTTACAATCGCCGATCGCGACAAACCGGCCGCACTGGAAGCGGTCAGACTGTTCCGCGATCTGGGATTTCGGATTATGACCACCCAGGGTACGCACGAGTTCTTAAATGCCGCCGCCATAGAAACTGTTCCCGTCAGAAAACTTGGATACGGCCGACCGAATCTGGTGGATGCCGTCAAAAACGGTGAAATCCAACTGATGGTCAACACCCCCAGCGGCGGGCAAAGTTCGGCAGATAGCTCAGATCTGCGTCGCGCGGCAATCAAACACAAAATCCCGTATATCACCACCACCGCTGCAGCGATTTCGGCTGCTAAAGGAATAGCCGCGCGGCGCGAGGGACGGCCAAAAATCAGACCGCTGCAGCAGTATCATGCGGAAATCAGATAGTGTCCATCAATAAATGGTCAGAGACCGTTCAAAGGTTCAGGGTTCAACGTTCAGGGTTAGGGACAAGATGTAACCCTGAACCTTTGAATCCTTGAACGGTTACAATGTTATGCGGTGACCAGGTGCTGGGGAAAATTTTTGACGATATCGCCCGCATCCTTTATAATTCCGTCTACCAGGTCCTGAACCGCCGGCAAATCATGAACCCGCTGAGCACATTCCCCCCCGGCCATGAGGGCTTTTTCCTTGTCGCCTCTGTATACGGCGTTTAGCCCTTCTCTTTCGTTTTCGATCAGTTGCATGGGAATGGTCGTAAAGTCGTCGGGTGTATCCAAATATACCCCCGGAGACATCTTCAGCGTATTTTTTTGGTGTTCTTTACTGGATGGGGTTTTCAGCCATCTGGCCGGCCCGACGATGCCGCGGGCGACCAGTGTCCCCCTGTCCCCGGCTTCCACAACCTGATTTTTCCACATGGGACTAAAATCGCTTTCTTTCGTGGCCAGAAATCGGGTCCCCATTTGCGCACCGGCAGCCCCCAGCGCTAAGGCGGCCGCCAGGGTCCTGCCGTCGCAGAACCCGCCGGCCCCCACAACGAGAATACCGGAGCCGGCCAGGGCGTCGATTACGGAAGGAAGCAGAGTCAGGGAATGCACCGGTTCCCAGGCGATGTGAAAGCCGCCTTCATGTCCCGAAGCAACGATACAGTCCACTCCCGCCTTCTGACACCGTAAGGCGCCTTTCACCGAGGGAACCACATGCAGCCAGGTAAAACCGGCCGACTTGATTTTTTCGCCCCAAGGCAGCGGATCGCCCGCCGAAGTAAAAAAAACTTTAAAATAATTCTTTATGTCCGGATTCTCCTGCCTGACCTTTATGGCGGTATCGATGACCAATTTCGCCCTATCCAACACCTCTGTCGACACCAATACGTTGACGCCGAAAATGCCACCCTTTTCTTTGGTCAATCGGTAAGTCCGCTTTAATACGGTTTCCAGAACTCCGGCCATATCGTCGTCCATGGACGCCTCACCACTTTCCACAAACGCCTTATATACCAACGGCTGCTCTTCCTTGTTAAAAAGACCGCTAGTTGAGAGCAATCCGAGCACACCCGCATTGGCCGCGGCCACACAAAGATTGTTGTTGCTGAAGGGTCCCATACCGGCCTGAATGATCGGGTGCTGGATCCCCAGAAGTTCGGTTAGCTTTGTCGTGAGCATTGTTGATCCTCCTCAAGTTTTGAATTTGATTTTGCCCTCAGTTTTGGTGGCCTTTCAAAAAATCGCCGATTCAACTATGATGGTTTCGCAAAAAGTCGGAAAACATATCTTTCCGAAATAATTATATAAAATGAAAAATAGTTC
>CAZHAH010000110.1:0-19164 GCA_964530095.1 uncultured Desulfobacteraceae bacterium
TTCCAACTGGGTCAATGAGATTCGGCGGTTTTCACCCGGCCTTAAATATTTTGTGGCCCATCCGGGAGCCAACCCGGCCACCAAGACCGCAGCCAAAGACAAACAATCATTGGATGCCTTTGATCTTGTGATAACAACCTATGCTCTGGCCCAAAAATATGAATGGCTTCAATCTCACCCATGGAATTATATCATTTTAGACGAAGCCCAGGCCATAAAGAACCCGGGAACCAAGCAGGCCAAAGCCGTAAAAAATTTCTCCTCATACAACCGGATCATCATGACCGGAACCCCGGTTGAAAATCGACTGTCAGACCTTTGGTCTTTATTTGACTTTTTAAATCCGGGGCTGTTGGGTAATCCAAAGGAGTTTAAGGCGTTTTCAAAAAGATTAAAAAGTGACCTGTCAGGTTATGCCGGGCTGCGCAAACTCATCCGCCCCTATATTTTAAGACGTTTGAAAACCGACAAAAAGGTGATATCCGATTTGCCGGACAAGATTGAGATGAAAACCTATGCCACTTTGAGCCATAAACAGGTTCTGCTGTATAAAAAATTGACCGATGAGATAAAAGAAACGATTTCGCAGACGGATGGGATTCAGCGCAAAGGACTGATCCTGGCTTCCCTGATGAAATTCAAGCAGCTTTGCAATCATCCGGATCAATATCTGGGAACGGGCGGGTATGCCGAAAAAGAAAGCGGAAAGTTTGCTAGAATGCGTGAAATCTGCGAAACCATCTATGCCAAAAGAGAAAAGGTCTTGGTGTTTACCCAATTTAAAGAGATCACCCTGCCGCTGGCTGATTTTTTAGAAAGCATCTTCAACCGTAAAGGTCTGATCTTGCACGGCAGCATCCCTGTTGGTAAAAGAAAAAATATCATTGCCCAATTTCAAAGCCACCTCTACAATCCGTTTATGGTGCTATCCTTAAAAGCAGGCGGGGTCGGGCTGAATTTGACTGAAGCCAACCATGTCATCCATTTTGACCGCTGGTGGAATCCGGCCGTGGAAAACCAGGCCACCGACCGGGCCTTTCGAATCGGGCAGAAAAAGAATGTGGTTGTGCATAAGTTTTTAACCAAGGGGACCATTGAAGAACGCATTGACATGATGCTGGAAGAAAAGACCAGTTTATCGCAAGATCTGATTGGGGCCGCCAGCGAGGCCTGGATAACAGAAATGCAGGATAACGAATTAATCGATCTTTTTAAACTTTCTTTATAAAAGCGAGATAAACAATGGGTTACTGGGGTTATCCGCGGTATGTGACTGTGGCGGAAAAGAGGGCCAAAGCGGCCAAAAAATTAAAACAGCTAAGAAAGAAGATGCCCGCCATTCAGCCGATCGTAATTGCAGGCCGGACTCTCGCACATACCTGGTGGGGCAAATCATGGAATCTTAATCTGGAACGATACGCCGATTACAGTAATCGTATCAGCCGGGGACGCAGTTATGTTCGGCATGGGGCGGTGTTGGACCTTCAAATCAGCCCCGCGCAGGTCAGATCTCTGGTGCAAGGCTCTCGAGCCAAACCGTATAAGGTCAGCATTCAGATAAAGGGGATCCCAAAAAAGATCTGGCAAAACATGAAAGCGGCTTGTGCCGGTAAGCTGGATTCGCTGCCGGAGCTTTTGAGCGGGAGTTTTCCCAAAGAGTTGAGTGACACATTTATGGCCCAGGGACGCGGATTGTTCCCGTCACCCAAAGAAATCCAATTTGATTGCAGCTGCCCGGACTGGGCCTATATGTGCAAACATGTGGCAGCCACCCTTTATGGGATCGGCGCCAGGCTGGATGATGATCCGAGCCTGTTTTTCAAACTGCGTAAGGCTAAAATCGATGATCTGATCCAGCAGGCGGTAAAGGTTCAGAGTTATAAATTGCTAAAACGGGCTGAGAAAGCAAGCGCTCCGAAGATTGCCGAATCGGATCTTTCGGAAATGTTTGGCATCGATATTGAAGAGACCGTCGAATTTGATTTAAAAAAGTCACCATCAAAAAAGGCTGCGGCTAAAAAAGCATCCCGCAATGCAGCCAAACGGACCAAAACCAAAGCCACAAAAAGAAAACCTCGAGCCAAAACGCTACCAAAGAAGAAGCCGAGCCGAACCGTATCCCCAAAACCCGAATTGAAAAAGACCGCCAAACAAGTTGAATCCAAAAAGAAACTTCCAATCCTCACCGCCACTGAGCAGATCCTCAAAGTAATCAAACGATCTCGAAAAGGGATAACTGTCGCCACGATCAAACAAAAAACCGGTTTGGATGATAAAAAAATCCGCAACACGATTTTTCAAGCGTTCAGAAAGGGAACCATCGAACGTGTCAGCCGGGGCATCTACCGGGGAGCTAAACGGCGCAGTTGAGTTTTTGTATGCTTTAACAATTTGAAATTTATAAAGAATATTGTTTTCGAGTTACACTTGTCTAAAGCCTCATCTGTCCATGCGCTTTAGCAATCATACTGCATCCTATTTATTTTTACAGGACATAATAAAATCTTGACAATTACCATTTTGTTTGCCAAAGTACTATACAAATGTTTAGTAGTCGCAACCTAACACCAAGACAATCGGAGATTCTGGAATTCCTTCAAGAATGCCGGCGCGAAGAAAGGATTGTACCGACATACAGGGAAATCGCCGACCATTTTAGGTTTAAAAGTACAAAGGCGGTGGCAGATCATTTAAGCGCCTTGGAGAAGAAAGGATATATCCGACGCCGTGGCAAACTGTCCCGGAGTATAGAATTAATTAGCTCTGTGCTGACACCTAGCCCAAACACGATCTCTGTACCGATCGTAGGAAATATTCCGGCCGGGCAACCGGAACAAAAAGCCGAACAACATCATGGAACACTTGCCGTTGATTCAATGATGCTTGGCAACGTTGCGCATCACCGATTATTTGCGTTGCAAGTCAGGGGTGACTCCATGGAAGGGCGCGGTATCCAAGAAGGGGATTGGGTGATTGCGGATGTGGATGCCACCCCCCGCGAAAACGATGTCGTCATTGCTTTGATCGACGGTGAAAACACCCTGAAAACCCTTGCTAAACAAAAAAGGCGTTTTTTCTTAAAAGCGGAAAACCCTGACCACTCTGACTGGATTCCTTTTGAAGAGTTAATAATACAGGGTGTTGCCAGGGCTATATTAAGGCGGATATCGTGACAAGATGACGACCGCTACGAAAATGACAGACCTTGTGCAAGCACACATGTCGCCGCCGGGAGGGATGCTTTTCTACAACTCCCTTGAATCCGTTCGGCGAGATGCCAGCCTTCTAGGATATGTATCGGTCATTAAACGCGCTTGGAAAGAAATGAAGCTCGATGGCGTGCTCTGTCTGGATACCCGCCCCATCCTTTACCTGAAAGAGTATAGCCGCCCATTCTCTTCCCGCGAACGGATCCGCTTGCAAAAACTTTTCTGGAATCAAGGCGTGGCCAATATCCTTGTTCTGGCCGATCCCATATCTGTCTATTTCTATTCAGGGTTAACAAAACCACAGAATGAACATCCGGATGAAGATGCAGCGGAAAATGCCCTCATTGAAGAACTGGTTTTTGCCGATTACATCCAGCGGATCCAAACATTATACCATGATTTAGCGACGGGCCATTATTACGAGACGCACAAACCATATTTCGACCCAGAGCAAGCTGTGGACTCATGGCTTTTGGGCAATCTCCGGGCTTTGCGTAATGCCTTAATCCAAGGCGAAAATAGACTCCATACCAAGGAAGCCCATGCCTTTATCGGCCGGGTGCTTTTTCTATGCTATCTGCTTGACCGGGAGATCGTCTCCATTGGCAAACCGAGTCAGGCCCAAACCGGGACGATGCTGCTCGCCGAGCTATTGGGCAGTCGTTCCTATGAATCACGGGTCAATTATCTTTACGGACTTTTTCGCGACCTTAAAGACCGATTCAACGGCAACATGTTCGACCAGGACCTTATTAAAGAACAGCGTCTCATCCGGCCCTATCATCTCAACAAACTAGTTCTTTTCCTTGGTGGCCATGAGGTGGAAAGCGGACAGCGTTCTTTGGGTTTCTGGCCATATGATTTCAAGATGATTCCCATTGAAACCATCAGTGCAATTTATCAAGACTTTTTAGCTGCTGAAGATAAAGAAAAACAACGGAAACGCGGGGCATTTTATACACCACGATTTTTAGCAGAAATGGTTGTGGATATGGCAGTGCGCGACGAACCGCATACCCTCGATGGATCTTTTCTCGACCCTGCTTGCGGATCAGGCATTTTTTTAGTGATTTTGTTCAATCGTCTCGCAAACAGTTGGATTCATAGCCAGACAATTCGGACACGTTACGTTACCAAGGCCAATGCCCTCCAAGAAATCCTTGCCCACCAAATTCGTGGCGTTGATACTGAGGAAACAGCATGCCGTATTGCTTGTTTCAGCCTTTATTTGGCATACCTCGATTTCTTTGAACCTCCTGACATTAGGAGACATGTTGAAAGGACCGGACAGCCGCTGCCAAAACTCCTGGACTATGGAGATACTCCTAATTGTCCTAGTGCTGATATTCCTGTCATCAAAAAGGGTGATTTTTTATCAGAAAAGACGCTTTCCGGAGAAAAATTTGGCTGTATTCTCGGAAATCCTCCTTGGGAAGGTAGAGGAAGCAAACAACTCGCCCAAAAATTCATGCAAAAGGCCCCGACCTTACTAAAGAAAGGGGGAATAGGTTGCCTTTTGTTACCCACCAAAATCCTTCAAAACCAGACGGATACGTTTCAGGCCGAATGGCTAACACAGGTGACATTGGAAAGAGTGCTGCAATTGGCAGACTATAGCTTTCTCCTGTTTCACAACGCACTATGCCCGGCGATCATTGCACGCTTTAAAAATAAACCTCCTAAACCGGCCGAGCACAGTATTGAGTTTGCCGCCCCGAAATTCAACCGCGAAGGCCTTCGGCAAGGCATTGTCACGATCAATCCATCGTCACGGACCTGGATCCAACTATCCGATATTCTCGCGGCTACACGAACGAAAACTACTCCGATTGTGTGGAAACGGCAATTATGGGGGACACACCGCGATCAAAAACTGCTCGATCTGCTCCAATCGTTGCCTTCATTACACGAAAGTGTTGATGTGCTAAGTGAACTAAGGCGACGGCAAGGCGAAAGAACAAAAAGATGGGTTGCTGGTGAAGGGATCAAACCCTGGCCTCAATCAAAAACTGAATCAGATCGTTCTCCTAAATCAATTATTTGGCCCCTCGACATGCGTTTTATTGAAGCAACCCCATGGATCAGCGACCTGTTTTTATTAGAAGATGAAACGATTACTTTTCGAAAAAGACTTAGCAAAAAGAGATACCGCAGCGATGTTTTATATAGCCAACCACCTGAAGCTCTCTTTCGTAGCCCTATGGTTCTATTTAGCCGTGGATTCGAAAAGGTAGTCTACTGTGATTTTGATGTACTTTTTCAACATGCTCTTCGTTCGATATCTGGTCCTTTTGAAGATGCAAATCTATTAATATTTCTAGCGGCTTATTTACGGTCTGGTTTGGCAAGGTATTTTTTGTTTCATACTTCGGCAAACTGGGGAATTGAAAGAGATCAAGTACACCTCAACGAAGTTTTACGGACGCCTTTCCCATTACCAGGAAATAAGTTCATTTCGCCCGATGCCAGGCAAATTGTAAACATTGTGGCCAACAAAATCAAAAGACTCCGTGCCAAACTAAACAACACGCTCAACAACTTAAAAGCGGATGCAAATCGCTCCTCTCTGTTTGGGCAAGAAGAACCATATAGCAACAAACCATGGCGTCGGAAACGAAAAGGGCAAATCAGTGCTCTACAAAAAGAGCTCGAACCGCTAATCTACCGTTATTTCGGCTTGACCGAGCAAGAAATTATTCTCGTAGAGGATACGCTTCGCGTTTTTGAACCCAGCTCCACCCCGCCAAGTTGGCGATCTGTGCAAACCGTGACCCTCAATCCTACTGAAAAGGCGAAGGCAAAACCATATAATATCCAAGGTTTGAGGGCGTATGCCGATATTTTGACTAACACACTGAATTCTTGGGCAGAGACTGAAGGTTCGAGCTATCGCGTCCGTGCGGAAGGCGGGGCTGACGAACAGACTGGTCTGGCAATGGTATCCGTAAGTCTATCAAGCGCCGAGGTGAAGTTTCAGCAAAAGCCGATCTCACAAAATCTATCAAAAAAATTAAAAAACTTCCATAACCATGCTTCAACGAAGCAGGGAACCCTGGTCTACCAGCGCGACATACTCCTTTTTCAAGGTGAACAGATTCATATCGTCCGTCCAAATATCCTTTTAAATTGGACGCGCACGGCTGCGCTCAACGACGCTGCACGAATTTATGGTGAAATAACACTGGCCAAAGAGGGATTATAATGGACATGACGGCCGGTGCATTTATTCTGCTGTTTCCGCGGAAGCATATCTTCCATGTGCTATCTTCCATACTTCAGGCCGGAGAAACCCTTAGCAAAGTAACTGCTAGTGACCATGAGAACTGGATTTCAAGGCGGCTTTATCGGCGGTTGATTCGGGTTTTTCCTTTTCGGGACGGTCCCCTTGATATTCGGCTGCAACCCGAAATTGTTTCGGTCGATTCCGATGAAAATACGCCTGCCGGTCAGATTGATTTTGTTGTGTCTTGTGGCCTTGGAGCTGAAGTCTATTTTGCAATCGAGGCAAAACGTTTAAGGGTGCGATCGGCCAGTGGCAAAATGGATGCCGGAAGCGACGATTATGTCAATGATGGCATGTTGCGCTTTGTTACCGGCCAATATGCACCTTTTATGAAGTCGGGGGCAATGCTTGGATATGTTTATGATGGTGATACCGGCAAAGCACGCTCAGGTATTGCCACATATATACAACACAAGGCGAAGCAGCTCAAACTCATGTCGCCGAGACGACTTGCAAAATCCTCTATATTACCAAGCAAGCCCATTGATGAAACCCGGCATGATTTAAGGAAACGATCTTTTACTATTTACCATATTTTCCTCACTGTTTAGCTATCTATAGCAAAGCTAAGGAAACTGGGAGGAACCGGGTTTCTTTATGCGTAGGCTTGAGACCGTGAGATCTCAAGAGGAAGGCTGGCATGAGCCGTGTGAGTCGAGAGGTTCATGCACGGATCTGTGGGGGCGTGGGGGTGAGATTCCCCTGCGCTACCCGACTGAATGGCTTTATGTGTTTATACACCAATGTTGATTTAGAAATAAAATTTCCCCCTTTTTGGTGTAATCCATGCAAACTTTTAGCGGTTTATACACCACATAATAAAATCGGTATTAAATCAGTAGGTTGTTAACAATAAAATGAGTTTTATACACCAAAAGAGGTGTTTTCCCCGTTTGGCTCTATTTGTCCTATAATTATTAGTTGGGCGGAGGCGAATTGACCACAACTCAGGAGTTTGATACTATCTTATCATGGCACTGCTCCAGGAAATCCGAGCAAAAATTAAAAGACGTCAGTACGAATTCTCCAAACATGCTGTCGATCAAAGTATCATCCGAGACATAAGCGTGGCAGACATGGAGGATGCGGTAGCCGAACAAAGTGAAATAATTGAAGACTACCCGGAAGACAAATATGGCCCGAGTTGTCTCATCCTTGGCTACACAAAAGCGGGCTGGCCGCTGCATATTCAGTGCAGCCATCCGAGTCGGCCGCTTGTCAAGATAATCACCCTATACCAGCCTGACCCCGATCTGTGGATCGATTTTCGGGTCAGAAGGTGACATATAAGGAGATTCGGAATGAAAGAGACAATGGTAGATACTAAAGTAACTTACACACTGGAACGTGGTGGTAATTTCTTCATTGTTGAAAATGTACCTGCGCGCGTGTGCAGGGAGACAGGAGAACAGTTCTTCGCTCCCGAGACAGTAGAGCATATCCAAGGCATAATCAAGACCAGGAAGAGCCCCGACAGGGTGATAGAAACTCCCGTGTATAATTATGCATGAGAGCACTGCCCAACCATGGCGCTTGAGTGGGACCGGGAAATAAATAGCCGTTACGAAGGAAATCCTATTTATAAAACAATTGGGGTTTAGAAGCGGTTTCCTTTTTAACACGCCCGGCCCCTCGGCTCTTCTTAGGTATGTCGGGGAAGTTTTTGCGAAGATCTGAAAACTCTTCAAGTCTGTTCAACATCGTTGACTATCAGTCGCTTTAATGCAGTAATTTACTCAGGTTATATTTGAACTTAGATAGTTGACGCATTCCTTTGATGCATGATTCAGTCATAGAAGCTGCCATATTCGATATGGATGGTCTGTTGCTCGACTCCTTGCCTCTATGGGCGGAGGCTGAGGTACGTATTTTTCGTGACTTGGAAGCGCCGATTACACTTGAGCACTGCAAAGAAACAAATAACATGCGTCGCGAAGAGTGTATCGATCACTGGTACAAAGCGTTTTCTATCAAAGGTCCACCTGTTGAGGATGTTGCTCAGCAATTTATTGACGCGCTCGTCGAACTGGTTTGGGAAGTGGCAGAGCCAATGGAAGGCGCAATCGATCTTGTTAGAGATCTTCGGGCGAGGGGTCTAAAATTTGCCATCGCTTCTCAGTCACCTGTCAAAATGATGCGTGCAGTCTCCGACAAGTTCGGGGTCAGCGACTGTTTTGAGTGCTTCCGAACAGCAGAAGACGAACTTCGAGGTAAGCCCAACCCTGCTGTCTACCGAACGACATTATCTAAGCTTGGTGCTCCGGGAACGCTTCATCATGTGATTATTCGGGGGATTGAAAAGGGGGACCTTAAACAGTTAAATAAAGGTGGGAGGGGGGATGTCCCCCCTCTTTTCACGGCCACATGCAAAATTTTAGCGTTTTATACACCACATAATAAAATCGGCATTGAACCACAATAGCGAGCGCATTCCCCGTACCTTGTTGGAGCGAAGCGGAAATTCCGTCTCAGCGGGGCTGCGGGGAGGTTCAATTAAATCAGTAGGTTGCTAACAATAAAATGAGTTTTATACACCAAAAGAGGTGTTTTTCCTGTTTGGCTTTATTGTTTTATTTGTCCCATAATTATTAGTTCTGCTTCCTGTAATAGGGGACGTAATAGGGGACGTACATAAGATTATAATAGGGGACGTACATAAGATTATAAGTTTACAAATATTTTCACCTTGGTTTGAGTCAACTTGCTAATTGCCATGGAGGAATAACCGACCCAAGAAACAATGCATAATCACGTTAGACAGATGGGAACTTATGAACTTATGCCCCCTATCACCGAGGTTTTTGTCGGCGGATATGAAAAGGCATTTCTTTTCTTTATGGATAGCTGCCACATGTGTGCCGAATGTACCGGAACACGTGAAGACTGTAAAAATATGATGATGGCAAGACCCAGCCCCGAAGCTTTTGGCGTACACGTGTATGCCACGGTGCGCCAATTCGGTTTCCCTATTCAAGTTCTGAGTGATTATACCCAAAAAATGAACCGCTATGCGTTCTTGATGATTGAGTAAAACTATTTCAACCCCCCCACCTGTAAAAGGCTATTTCCGGTGGACAAGAGATTCAAGGGCAATTTGGCCTGTTCGGGTTTAATTTACGTCAATTTGTGAAATGATGCAACGGCAACCGTATCCTCTATCTTGCAATCATAGCTCTCATCATGTCGCCACTATTTTCAGCATGATCGGCTATGGAGCCTATTGTTTCAGCAAGCCTGACCAAATGAAATACGGTAACAGGGTCTGTTCCCTTCAATTGAAAGATCTTTAGCTTTAACGATTTTTCCAATTCGTCTGCCTCATGCTCCTTTTGACGCAGATCACGGATAATAGCCTTTACCACATCTCGTTGTTCGTCTGAAAAATTTCTAAAATACTTTCTTACTTCGGCTACCATCTTGCTCAAGTCTTCAACGGGATCGATAACTGCATCGACAAAAAGGAAAAACTCTTTTTCAAATCTTTCCGGAATCCCCGGTTCGCTCACATAGGAAATCAAGTCAAGTGCATTTTCCATCGTATCGAGAACCTGATCCTGTTCTCTTAAGTACCTGAACAGCTCGAATTTATCCACGGGCAACAGGGTACCTTTCGGAAGATGCCCGCGTATATTCCGCTTGATGGCGTCTGCTTCACTTTCCAGTTTAATAACTTCATGCCTGAGTTCTTCGAACGTTTTGCAATTGCTTGAAACATGGCACTCTATGGCCTGTTGGAAGGTCCAGGCACATACTTTTACCTTTTCTGCATGTTCCTGGAGGCCATCAAAGGGTGATGCCATAAACCGTGACAAAAATGGTATACGCATAATGATCTCCTTAATTATCTGCCCAGAGAAAGTTTATTGTTGTAGAATCCTTTTGTCGAGCAAATGAATTCCAACACAAAACCTCACGATTTTTTCTATTAAACCTGTCCAATTGAAGTAAGGATTGTTCTCACGATGTTTCCAGTGAATACATTGATCTGTTTCATATGGTCTATCAGTTCCCAATATACCTCGTAAGTCTCCATTGGCATATCCTGCTCCCGAGTGAGCAGTGTTAGAAGCTGGCCCCGGTATTGCGATAGCAGATCTAAATACTTCTCCTGCATCAAAATAGTTTTGCGAGCGATCTCCGGATCAATTTCGGTGTAGGTATGCTCCACCCGGCTAATTTGCATGCAAACATTTTTATGATAGGCAACTAATTCTTTCTTTCCTTCTTCCGAAAAACCCTTATCCAAGGCCTCCTTTTTGTCGATCAACGGTACCATTCTATTATTGATGATATCGCCGATGCTTTCCACATCTTTTACGATTGATATCATTCCATAAGCTTCGCTGGCTTGCTCTTCGGACAGCTCCTGCCGGGTAATTTGAAGCAGATAATCTACTATACTGGCCTCAAGAAAATCGATTTTATTCTCCCGTATCTCAATTCCTTCGAGCAGCGAAAGTTTCGGATCATAGGCATCTTTCTTTTCCTTGGCTTCCTTGGACACGAATGGAATAATGATGGCATCAAGCATTCGACCCAGTATTTTTGCCATCCGAGCGATTTCCGAGCGTGCCGAATCAATTGCTATGGCCGGCGTTGAGATCACACTTTCATCCAGATGCCGTATAACCGGATCGATGCCTTTTTCTGGCGCTTTGTCAGGTAAGATCCTAACGACTACCCCGGCAAAAATTGCAGAAAATGGGAGAAAAAGCACGGCCACGCTTACGTTGAAGAGGGTGTGTGCATTGGCAATCTGGCGAGCGGTGTCAGAATCAAATTTGGCGGCAATGGCTCGAATAAAGTCAGCAAAAGCAGGAATCCAAAAAAGAAAAATAATCGCACCGGCAATATTGAACATCACGTGCGCCAGCGCTACGCGCTTTGCATCACGGACTGTACCGATACTGGCAAGCCCGGCAGTAATACAAGTGCCGATATTAGCGCCGAAAATCATGGGGATACCGGCTTCCAGCGTGATCATTTGCTGTTGCGCCAGGACGATGACGATACCCGTAAATGCGCTGCTGCTCTGAATAATCCCTGTGAATACCGCGCCGATCAGCAGTCCTATCAGTGGATTTTCCAGTCCTTTCATAATTTCAATAAATCCCTGATATGTTCGCAACGGTTTCATTGAATCACCCATCAGCTTCATTCCGAAAAATAGAATGCCGAAACCGAGGAGCGCTTCACCCGAGTATCTAATATTGTTCTTTTTGGCAAACGTCCGCATTAAAAAGCCGGTAATAATCATCAATAGCGCATAATCGGTCAGTTTGAATGCAATCAATTGGGCGGTAATTGTCGTGCCGATATTAGCGCCTAAAATTACGCCGATTGCTTGAGCATAACCCATCAATTCTGCCTGAACGAAACTTACCAACATCACAGTTGTGGCGCTGCTGGATTGAATCACCATGGTGACAAATGCGCCTACAATAAGCGCTATAACTCTATTTTTGGTTAAGGCACCAAGGATCGCACGCATTTTATTGCCGGCGGATTTTTTCATTCCCTCGCTCATTACTTCCATTCCAAAAAGGAAGAATGCTAATCCACCAAATAATCCGACGAACAAGTATCCCCAGGAAATTTCATCACGACCGCTAGCACCGGCAAATAGGATATTTGCAGAAAACAAGATTGTAAAAAATATTGTGAACATTAACCTTGCTTGGTTTTTAAGATACACAATAGCCATAGCCGCTTCCTTCCTTCTTGGCCTGGAAATAATGCCTTAACAGCATATTTTGCTAACATAAAATGATGCAGTTGTGGGTTTAATCCTCATCTTGCAAGCATGGCTCTCATCATATCACTGGCATTTTCAGCATGATCTGCTATGGATCCGATGATTTCAGCAAGTCTGAATATATGAAATACCGTAATAGGATCTGTCTTCATTTTTAAGACTTTTTGCTTTATCATTTCTTCCACTTTGTCTGCCTTATGTTCCTTTTGCTGCATATTGCGGATAATGTCTTTGACAACGCCCCGTTGTTTGTCTGAGAATCTATTGAAAAATCTTTTAAAGTATTTTTTTGCCTCAAATACCAATCTGCTCAATTCTTCGATGGGATCAATAACGGCCTCAACAAGGTGATGAAAATTCATTTCAAGGTCTTTCGGAATGCCGGGTTCGACTCTAAAAGAAATCCAGTCGAGAGCATCTTCCATAGAATCGAGAACCTGATCTTGTTCTCTTAAGTATCTGAATAGCTCGAATTTATCTACTGTCAACAAGATACCTTTGGGAAGATGTCCACGGATATTGCGCTTGATGGCATCGGCCTCGCTTTCTAGCTTGTTAACCTTCTGCCTGAGCTCTTCAAACGTTTTACAATTGTTTGAAACATGGCACTCTATGGCTTGTTGAAAAGCGCCTGCACATTCTTTAACCTTTTCTGCATGTTCTTGGAGGCCATCAAAGGGAGATGCCATAAATTGTGACAAAAATGGTGTTCGCATGGTAGTCTCCTTAATAAAAAGAGCTGGACCTAAATAGCGAGCGCGTTTCACGCAGCTTGCTGCAGGGTTCTTCAATTATTTTGGAGAGACGTAGGGTCTGCCTTCCTGTTCTTAAGCCCCAGGGCTGGTCTTCAGCTCGGAGAGAAATGGTGCCGCATAAAAGCCAATTACCACCTTTAAGTAATGTATTTGAATCTATATGAATCTATATTGTCAAGAGTTAATCCGAATCTCTGTTTTTTCTATATCCCGCTAAACTAATGAACTCAATCACACCAATACGATCTATCATAGCCGGGTCGGCGGTCCCACTCAAGCTAAAGAGCAGATTCGGAACGAACCACAACAGCGCAATCCCGTCATTTGCAATTTTCTAATATCCGTTATGACTGCCGCGCAGATAGATTTTTATTGACTTGGAAAGCCATGGAGTTACACCATGAATATTATGACAATTGAAGGTCATAGGGCAAAAATCGAATACGATCCCGAGATCGACATGTTTCGGGGAAAAATTCTGGGGCTCAATGGTGGTGCGGATTTTTATGGTAAAACACCAGATGAGCTGCGATCGGAGTTTATGAAGTCATTGAAGGTATTTCTTGATGTCTGCAAAGAAAAAGGCATTGGTCCCTATAAGGATTATTCAGGCAAATTTAATTTGCGAATTCCGCCAAAACTGCACGCAGAATTAGCAGCAAAGGCTTCGGCCGCCGGCAAAAGCCTTAATCAATGGGTTGCCGATATGCTTGACCAAATCGTTCATACCCAATAAAATTCATGCCATTTACCTTGCTCTTCCGGCCGACAACTATACATAGCGGCTGAAGGGTCCGTTATGGGCTTTGGACAGGATTACAGAAAGGAGACACAGAGATGAAGATTTTGGCTTTGATGGGGAGTTACCGCAAGAACGGGAACTCGGATATTCTGGCTAAAGAGGCCATGATGGGCGCCGAGGCGGCCGGGGCGGACGTTTCGACGTTGCGGCTCACGGATTATAAAATCGAGGCCTGCCAGGGGTTCGGCCTTTGCCTTTTTAGGAAGGAAGGCTGCCATATAAAGGATGATCTCAAGTACATCTGGTCCAAGATCGGAGAAGCGGACGGGGTGATTCTCAGCGTACCCTGCTATTTTCTCGAATCCACGGCGGTCATCAAACAGCTCATCGATCGGGCATGGGTATTGGCCCATCGAGGGACCTTGCGCGGGAAATATGCATCGGTTTTGGTCCCGTACGCCACAAGGGGGTGGATCCCCTATGCGATGCTCCAGCCCAATATTCTTTTTGGTATCCTTGGCTTTAAGGTAATCCATCGGGCCACATTCAATGTTCAAGGTTTGGGTGAGGCCGTACACGATGAGGAAGGCATCCGCAAGGCCCATAATATCGGTAAAGAGTTGGCCGGAGCCATCGGCGATCAAGATCCAACATACCGCTCTGAAAAAGGGATTTGCCCTATTTGCCAGGACTGGAATATCCGGATTCTGAAAAACCACAAGGCTGTGGAGTGCCCCACATGTGGTATCCGGGGTAACCTTACGACAGAAAACGGGAAAATTCGTGTTGCGTTTGATGAGCGGGCCTTGGCCGCGTATCGATTTGACCCGGTGGTAAGCTACAACCACTTCACGTACCATATCAAGCCCTCCAGAGATTACTTCATGCGGACCAAAGAGGAGCGAAAGGCCAGGGTGCAGCCATACAAGGAATATCTTACCTAAACTAAACTGAGCGTTTCAAATTATGCCATAGCTGTATAAAATAAATAATTTTAAATAATTAGAGGGATAATCTCATGCCAAAATACACCGTCCATCTTCGCTACTACACGGGAGATCCCCTCGTGGAAATTCGGGAAAAAGATCTGGAAAGAATCGGAAAGGATCATGGCGTTGAGGTTTCTTCGCAGCGGATCGATAACCGGACTCTGGTCAATGGCCTCCTGCGGGAGGAAACCCTGGATAAGGAAATCGAGGAGATCAGTCAGGATGTGATCTCGGTCGAAACCGACAACGAGGAAGGGTTTCGGGATGTGATCCTGGCCCTTTATGAGAAATACCGTTCACCCAGAACGCCTTACGGCTTTTGGGGAAGCAGCCCACGCGGAGAACGGATTGCCAAAGCCCTTGCCGATGAGACGGGTGGGGGCTGGTAAGGCACGGAAACAGCAAATAGTTAAACCAGCCTTCAATCTGCAGGAGGGAAAGATGAAGTCTAAAATTATTTGGTATACGATAATAGCGGGCCTTCTAATCCATCTCCTTTTAACCACTGCCCTGTCCGCCACAGAAAGACGAGTCGCCCTTGTTATCGGCAACGGTGCCTATAAATCAGCGCCGCTTCGGAATCCTGTGAATGATGCCATCGACATCATTGATGCTCTTAAAAAACTCGGTTTTTCCGTAATACAAAGAATTAATGCGGATCAGAGAACAATGGAGGAGTCTATTCGTGATTTTGGCAAAAAACTCCGGCTGGGAGGTACGGGGTTATTCTATTTTGCCGGTCACGGGATTCAGATCAAGGGGCGCAATTATTTAATTCCCATTGGTGCGGCAATTGAGTCTGAGGCGGATGTAAAATATGAATCAGTGGATGCAGGCCGTGTTCTGGCGCAAATGGATGAGGCCGAAAATAGTCTGAACATCATCATCTTTGATGCCTGCCGAGACAATCCCTTTGCTCGAAGTTTCAGATCATCCGAAAGAGGTCTGGCAAAAATGGATGCACCGACGGGTACGATTTTGGCTTACGCAACGGCTCCGGGATCTGTCGCTTCGGATGGACCCGGAAGAAATGGCCTGTACACTTCTGCCCTATTAAAACATATGATGACACCGGGAGTTGAGATTGAAAAAGTTTTTAAAAAGGTACGCATAGATGTCGTAAGCAGGTCCGGTAAAAATCAGGTTCCCTGGGAATCGTCTTCCTTAATTGGTGATTTTTATTTCGTTTCCAAAAGAGGCATCGTTGTAACAGAGCGTCAACCAAAAGAGTCCAAAAGCACAAGTAAAGATGGAGATCAGATTCAACTGAGCAAACTGCATGAGGTCCCGAAGCAGCCCCCCCGTGTATTCGATTTAGGGCTGGTACATTATTCTAAAGCGCCAAAAACATTTACGCTTGATCTACCCGAAAATTACGAAAATGTCGAAATTGGGGTTGGCGGCAAAGGAGATAATACTCCCAATCGCTACGGTGGGTGGAAGGCCTGGTTAAAAGTAAATGGAAAAATGATATGGAAATTTCAAAGATGGAACAAAAAAGAAGGGGGAATTATTGTCGATTACACGCTTGGTGGTAAAGAAGTAAGAGAGACATCCGGTAAAGATGTTTATTTAAACGTAACCCCCTTTTTTAAACCCGGTGCAAATCGAATCACCTATTACCATTACAATGAAGGACCTGGTTTGTATGTAAAGGTAAGGGTTAATTTTTAAAGCTTCGAGGCCGCCGCAACTTAAACTAGATAGTGCCCATCCATGACGAAATAATGGCACTCCAAAGTGTCCATCCAGAAATGGTAGATTTTGGTTCCCCGATGAAAAGCTCGGGATCTTCGACACGACGAGGCCACAGCATTTTTGCAACCGCCCCGTCAAGTCGGGGTCTTCGACACGCGTAGCGCGGCTACGTTGAGGATTGCAAAAATGCGAGAACGCTGTCATGGGCCGATGGAACATCCCGAGTTTCCTATCGGGGAAGATGCTATTTATGGATGGACACCATCTAACCGTGGGTATCCTTCGTAAACAGATAAAGAAAAGAAACGAGGAAAAGAGAAACCGCGCACAGCAGAAAGGCCGCCGTAAAAGCTTCCGGCCCCAGGGCCGCGTCGGGGTATAGATGCTGCATCAAAGCTCCCAGGCCTTGCAGAAAAACCGCAGCGCCAACCATGGTGAAAAAATTAATTCCGGTCATGGCCGTTCCGGCCTTTTCAATGGGCATGCGTTCTTTGATATGCGAATACATAATCGTTCCGGTACTGTTAAATACACCCAGGCTGAAAAATATAATCGCAAGCGTAAAAAAGCTCGTCTGCGAGCTGAGAAACGCCAGGATTGCCATGGTCAAGGCAAGGCTCAAGAAGCCCGTGACAAGAATCCATTTTCGAGTTTTGAAAATTTTGTCGGACAGCATTCCATAAACAGGACCTCCCAAGATGACCCCCAGGTTGAGCAGAAAAAGCACATTTCCGGTGGCGACCTGGGAAAGGGCCATTACGTTTAAAAGATAAGGACCGGCCCATAATGTCTGGACGGCCGCAAATACGCCATAGCGACAAAACGTTCCCCAGGAGATGATCCAATAATCGCGTTTACGCAGTAAATTGTAAATATCGGTTAAGGTTTCCTTAAATCCCATGGGGGGGTCTGAAATCTGCAAATGGGGCGGGAGATCACGATTTCGGTCCCGCACAACCAGGAAAAAAACAATTACGAGCACGAGATTGATGATGGCAAAAAGCGTAAATGTCATGCGCCAGCCGATTCCTTGAACCAGAAGAACAAGCGGGGTTGTCGCCACCATATTCCCTGCGGTACCAAATGAAATAACGAAGGTGGTCAGGGTGGCAAACTTAAGAGGACCAAACCAGAGGGTCAGCAACTTGAATGTGCCCATCAAGTTGCACGCCATCCCAACCCCTAAAAGGAGCCTTCCGATGATCAAGACCGTTTGAGAATCGGCCCAGGCAAAAACACCCCCCCCCAAGACCGCAATCAACGAAAGACACGTCATCGTAATGCGCGGTCCTACCCGATCCAGATAAATACCAAGGGGAATCTGGGTTAAGGCAAAAGCATAAAAAAAAGCGGCCGACATCAGGCTTAAACCTTTTGTGTTCAATGAAAGATCGGCCATGAGATTGGGGGTGATTACGGCAATGGACGCACGGTAAAACTGCGACAGGACGAAGAGTAAAGATGTAACGATAAAAATGGCCCAACGGCGTGACATAATCAACTGCGTATCCACTCAATTATTTTAGACCACCACTCCAAGGATGTCATGCGTGTGCGTATCATACCTGTTTTTTTTAAGCAATTCGCCACTCATCAGAGAATATTACTTTATACCTGTTTTTGATGGACTGATTTCGGCGAGCATGCTAAAAGCCGCAATATGGATATCTGCGCCAGGGAGAATAGCATGCAGCGATTCACCGCATTGAAATGGATTCGCCTTTTATCCATTTTCAGTGGAATCTTTTTATTCAGTTCAAGTCATGCGGCCGCTCAAACGCCTAAAAAACTGACCTGTAAGGCCGCTATCGAATGGCAGATCACCGAGGAAGCAGTGATCAGAAGTTTCGATTGTTCACGAGGCAAGCACAAGGGAAGAGCGGCAATTATCATCAAAGCCGGTTTAAAAAACGCATCCGATATTCCGCAGCGGTTTCGTATCCGGGTTTTCCTTTTGGACAAAAAATTAGGAGCCGGACACCTCATACCTCGCAGAGGCGATCCGCCCGTTTTGGAACCGGGAGAATCACAGACAATTAGAATTCCCTTTTTACGAATCAAAGGAAGAGTCCGAAAAATGCGCGTGATTGTCACGACGGCGACATGGTAGACGCGGATAGCCCAAGTCAAAGGGGAGATAAATAATGGGTAACCTTTGCAAAGGTTCATTCCGAAGGACTTATCGGGTCTGGGTTGGATTTGTTCTTTTGAGTATGTTCTTAACCGGAGTGACTCATGCCGAAATAACATATCTATCGATTGGGACGGCCGGCACCGGTGGAGTGTATTATCCTTACGGACTGGGGTTGGCCGAACTCTGGACGAAAACAGTGACGGGTATTCAGGCGGCTGCGGAGATAACCGGCGGCGCGGTGGAAAACATCAAATTTTGCCATAAAGGTGAAACCACTTTTGGTGTAGCGCCAAACGATCTGGTGCAAATGGGTTATTATGGTTCAGGACCATTTCAGGAAAACCCGCAAAATATCCGCGCCATGTTCGTCATGTATCCGAATGTGTTGCATGGTGTTGCACCTAAAAAATTGGGTATTCATTCTATTGAAGATTTTCGGGGTCGAAAAGTTTCGATGGGGGCCCCGGGCAGCGGAACGGCGTTAATGACCCGGCTTGTGTTGCAGCGAGGATTGGGCATTAGATTTTCCGGATTCAAGGTCGTTCGGTTTTCCTTCAACCAAACCATCGAGGCGCTAAAGAAGGGGAAAATCGATATCG
>CAZHAH010000111.1:0-19147 GCA_964530095.1 uncultured Desulfobacteraceae bacterium
ATCCCAGAAATCGCCATATTTCGGCCGTTTCTACCCAACCGGCCACGAAGTTGGGCTCACGCAACAAAATGATATATAGGGATAGAATCTCCTTTTACATCTCATTCTCAAATTGACCTGAATCACGTTTCACTTTCGGAACTGAGCCGGATCTGACATCTCATATTGTATTCCACTGGTACAATTTGTTCCTGAGTTTTCTCTGTTTAAAAACCTTAACGCGAGGGGTGATCCCATGGCTGAAGAGAATTTTAAACGTAAACTCTGTGCAATTCTCAGTGCAGATGTTCAAGGATACAGTCGTCTTATGGGCGAGGATGAGGATGCAACGATCCGCACCTTGACAACCTATCGGGAGTTGATGTCCACGGTTATTCAGAAACACCGGGGTAGGGTCGTGGATTCACCCGGAGATAATCTGTTGGCGGAGTTTGGCAGTGTGGTGGATGCGGTGCGTTGTGCCGTGGAAATCCAGGAAGAACTCAGAGTTAGGAACGCAGAGCTACCAGATAATCGCAGGATGGAATTTCGTATCGGTATCAACCTTGGAGACGTGGTTGAAGAGGGAGAGCGGATCTACGGGGACGGAGTCAATATCACCGCTCGTGTCGAAGGGCTGGCTGAGGGGGGAGGTATCTGCATCTCCGGCACGGTCTATGACAGCATCAAAAACAAACTGTCCCTGGTCTATGAGTCCCTGGGTGAACATAACGTTAAGAATATAAAAGAACCAGTCCGGGTCTATCGGATGCGAGTCGGTCCCGATGCAGCGGCGCTTGGGGTGAGCAAAGAGAAAAAACCTGCGCTGAAACGATGGCAGTGGGCAGCTCTGGCTGCCATGGTCGTCCTGATTTTGGGAGTTGCGGCAGTATGGCAGTTTTACGCACGCAGCCCATCTGTGGAGCCTGCCTCTAAAGAAAAAATGGCCTTTCCTTTACCTGAGAAACCTTCCATTGCAGTACTGGCTTTTGACAACATGGGTGGTGACCCTGAGCAAGAATACTTTAGTGACGGCCTGGCAGAAAACATCATTACACAGCTATCTCAAATTCACAGCTTGTTTGTAATATCCCGCAACTCCAGCTTTACCTATAAAGGCAAACCGGTAAAAATTAATCAGGTCGCAGAGGAGCTGGGAGTGAGATACGTATTGGAAGGCAGTGTGCAGCGAGCTGAGAACCGCGTTCGGGTAACCGCCCAACTTATTGATGCTTCCACAGGAAGACACCTGTGGGCAGATCGATATGACCGTGAATTAACAGACATATTTGCCATACAGGATGAAATTACACGCAATATAATAACGGAAATGGCCGTTACATTGGGTGAGGGCGAGCATGAACGTTTAATGCAGAAACAAACCCAAAATGTTGAAGCCTGGACCACCTATAGGAGGGGGTTAAAGCAGTTTCGGCAATTTACAAAGGAAGCAAATCTCAAAGCACGTGAGCTTTCTGAAAAGGCAATTAGTCTTGAGCCAGAATATTCAGTGGCTTATTCGCTATTAGGTTGGACCTACGCGCTTCCGGTCCGAATGGGCCGTAGCAAGTCACCTAAAGAGGATTTAAAACGGGCTGAAGAACTTGTTAAAAAGGCCAAGGACTTGGACACAAATAATCAAGACGCTCAGGATTTGCTGGGCTTCATATGCGTACTCAGAGGGCAGTATGACCGTGCGATCCAGGAGGGACAGCGTGCAGTAGAGTTAGCGCCTAACAATTCAGACACCCACGCCCTTCTGTCTTTGTCATTCCTATTTAATGGACAACCCGATGAGGCCGTTGCAGCCATGTTAAAGGCAATGCGTCTTGCACCCTTCTATCCTCGTTGGTTTTTGTTTTCCTTAGCGAGATCCTATTTCGTGGCTGGACAATACGAGGAGGCTGAAACAGCTTTCAAGCATTATTTGAAAAAAGACCTCCAACACTTCCGTGCTCATGCTTGGTTGGCTGTGAATTACAGCGTTTTGGGGCGTGATGCCGAAGCACGGACTCAAGTTGAACAAGCGCTGAGGATAAATCCCACCTTTTGCGTGGAGGAGTGGCGCAAAGCCTTTACTCCATGGAAAAACCGCGAGGAGGTTGAGCGGATTTTAGATATTGCACACAAAGCAGGAATACCTGAAAAACCACCGCAAAAAACATCAAATTAGATTTTCGGCATCGCTTTTCTAAAATTGCAATTAGTAGGGTATGATGCTTATCTCATAAAAAAGTTCGCGTTCAAAATTACAGATTTCTCCCACTTACTTCCGAAATTTAAAACTCTTCAAAACCTGTGATATCATTGATCACGGTTTTTATGGCTACAGAGAGGTTAATCGCTATGAAGACCAATATATCGACCGAATAAAGCTTTTATGTTATTCGATTTTGGGGGTTGACCAATAATTTCGTCTTTGTTAGCGGTGGACAATTTGATATCACAACACAATAATGCAAAATAATATGTTTGGGCTCTGGCAAGATCTCACAGGTTTTGAAAGACCAGATTTTAGCATATATTCTCAATGTTCCGGCATTGCGAGGCCACTTTGAGATAATACCTATAGTCATTAACAAGTCTCCCAAATTTGATAAGAGAGTGCCATGAAATTCATCTTAAAATGTTTGCTTGTATATATTCTTGCACTGATTTTGGGAGTAGGATCAACGTTCTATCTCTTGTCTAACCCTGATATTTACCGTTCGAAATTTCTATTAAGCAAGTTGGGATTTATATTAAATGGGCCATGGTCGACAAGTCTAACATTTGGCAGCAAATCAACAGGTATGTATGAAAAGGCGATTGTCGCTGCGGTCGGACTCTTTGCCCTCAATAAGACCGAGACAGTCTATTATAGCGCATTTACCGATAGCAAAGGAGAAAATTTGAACTCAAAGTACAGTTACAGGATTGAAGGTGAAAACCTTGATACCCGTTGGTGGTCACTCACCGTGTATGGAGAAGACTCTTTTCTCATACCGAATAAGATTAATCGTTATTCTTATTCGATGAACAATATAAAGCGTGAGTCAGATGGAAGTTACATAATATACCTTTCAAGCAAACAACGGAATGAAAACTGGCTGCCATCCGGCGTTATTGAACAAAATTTATCATTGACTCTCCGTCTTTACAATCCTTCCCCAAGTGTTTACGAAAATATAGAGACAATCAGACTGCCACGAATAATAAAAGAGGCACATTGATGAAAAAGATGATTCCGTGGATAATCGCAACCGTTATTCTGGCGGCTATATTTCATTTTGCTGCGATCTTGGCCGCTCCGCACAGCATCATGCTTATGCTGGCATATAAAAATAGAAAAGCGGGTCGACAAGTAAACACAATCTACCATGCGCCGCCTGTTTCAGAGCAGAGCAGGCGCGTCGTTAGACCAAGCCCTGACTTAATTTATTCCGCCATAAGTTACGATGTAAGTAAAAATTCCCTTCGCATAAGCGTACCCATCCCCGATACCTACTGGTCTTTATCGATATTCACACCGGATACGGAAAATTTCTACGTCATCAACGACAAACAAGTTCAATCAAATAACATTGAGTTAATTCTAACTGGAACAGCAAAAAAGCAACCTTCAATTGAAAATGCGATCCTGATCGAATCACCTTCCAATAGAGGTGTGGCAATTTTGCGAACATTGATTCAGGATGAAGACAGAATCGATGAACTGGTGGAGCTTCAAAAGCAGGCTAAATGTGAGGTTATTAGATGAATTAGATGCACTCGTGTTAAAAACCTTGCAATACTCAACCTTCCACTCATTTCCCGACAGTTGTGTGATCTGCTATGACCACCAATATATCGACTGCTTGAATCTTTTGTGATATTCGATGTTGGATGGGGTAGACCGATAATTGCAGCTCCTGGATTGGTACGGAGCCTGGTTTTTTGTTGACAACATTTAAAGGGATGAATATAAGAGCGCACTTTTCATATTTATTGCCTGTATTTGCAGGAAAAATCTATTTAGGAGGAAAATCATGCCAGTAAAGAAAGCTGCCACTAAGGCAAAAACTAAAGCCCCGGCTAAAAAGGTTGTCAAAAAAGAGGCCCCTGTGCGAAAGATCACGGCAGTGAAAAAGCCGATGACCAAAGCCGGCATCATCGAAGAAATTGTCAGCAACACCGACCTGACCAAAAAGCAGGTTGCCTCGGTATTCGATGAATTAGCAATTGTTATCGAGCGCCATATCAAGACACGCGGCCCCGGAAAATTCAGTTTTCCAGGCCTGATGGCAATCGATGTCAAGAAAAAGCCTGCAACAAAAGCCCGGAAAGGGATCAATCCTTTCACGAGAGAGGAAATGATGTTCAAGGCCAAACCAGCCAGAAAAATCCTCAAAATCAGGCCTCTTAAGAAACTCAAAGATATGGTCGCCTGATAGTCTCCGCCACAATTGTCCAATGAAAAGGCGGGTTCAGCCCGCCTTTTCTATGCCTGCGCACATTTCATCGGTGCAAACCCATCTGGAATGAACATATTTAAGGTATCGGAATTGGTTTCACGCAGATTTTTCCCCTAAAGATTGAAGATATCACAACAATTTGGTATAGGTGAATAGTTGATTTATTGGCACCCATTAAAACACCAAGCAGTGCTATCCACCAGGCGCCAAAGGCGGACCACCGACTCCAGACGATGTCATTCAGCTATGCGTGGTAATAACAAGCCGGGAAGTAGATACTACTGACCGGGCTTGCGTCTCGCTATGAAAAATTAGCTTTTTGCGTTTTTTGTGGCGGGAAACTGAATTGACATTCAGCATTGTAGAGAAACGGCCGGTTAAAATTATATTTACCCGGCGACTTAATACATCAGTACATAGGTGCGCCTTATCGTATTGGAAGGAACCAGCTATGTGTCCAGGACATTTAAATCGTAATCTGCCTCAGTTTTCTCTAAACCAGGTCAAACGAATTGTGTCTGATCTGTATAGCATTGATGGCGATTACAAAGAACTGAATTGTGAACGGGACATTTCCTATCGCATTCGTACCAGGAGCGATACAGCCTATGTTGTGAAAATTTCCAATGCGGCCGAGCCCGAAGGCGTCGTTGATTTTCAAATAAAGGCCCTGAAGCACATTGTTGAGCAAGACAGTGATCTGCTGGTGCCTCAAATCATCCACACAAAGGACGCCAAACCTTATGAGTGGATTCAATCCGACAACGGCGACCGCCATATGACCCGCATGCTCACTTATGTGGAAGGCGATGTAATGGACTATACGCCGGCGGCCTTTAGCCCCAAGACGCGTTACAACATAGGTGTGATGGTTGGCCGGCTGACAAAGTCTTTGAGAAACTTTTATCACCCGTATGCACGCAGCAATGACCATCTGTGGGACATGAGCCGCTGTCTGGAATTGCGTCCGCATGTTAGGTATCTACCCGATGGGTCCACCCGCGAGCTGTGCAACATGATTCTCGATCGCGTCGAACGCTTTATTTTGCCGCAGTTAAAAAAGACGCGTTGGCAAGTGGTGCATCATGATGCCCACCCCGACAATGTGCTGGTGGACCCCAAAGACCCCACCCGCGTGGTGGGCGTGATTGATTTCGGCGATATGTTGTTCGGTCCGGTGCTGGCTGACCTTGCGGCTGCCAGCGATTCCTTCGATGACGACGACACCGACCCACTGGACGCCCTCTGCGACACAACCGCAGGTTATGACAGCAGCTTTCCTTTAGAGGAGAACGAAATCGACTTTGTCTACGACATGATGCTGATTTGCCTGCTGATCAACACCGTGATCATTGGCGCTCGCGATGCGCTGTCTGACGGCAGTGAAAAGGTGCATATAGAGAACACCGGCATATACCTGCGCATGCTCAAACGGCTGTGGGAAACGGGGCGGGAGAAGGCCATTGGCCGTTTGCGCAGGGCCTGTCGATTTCCGGTGTACTCCGCCCGCAAAGAAGGCGACGAACTGTTCCCCGATCGCACGCAAGAACTTTTGGCCAGGCGTAAGGATAGTATCGGTGATGTTTGGCATTTCTACGAAAAGCCACTGAATTTCACCCGCAGTGAAGGCCCCTGGCTCTTTACCGCCGATGGCACGGCTTATCTGGATGCCTACAACAATGTACAGCAGGTGGGGCATGCCAATCCGCAAATATCAGCCGCCATTGCGCGCCAGGCGGCGGCAATCAACGTGAACACGCGCTATATTTGCGATAATGTGGCGGACTATGCAAAGCGTTTGACCGCTGAACTTCCCGATCACCTCAACGCCTGCTTTTTTGTGAACTCCGGCAGTGAGGCCAACGACGTGGCCGTGCAAATGGCCAAGTTCGCCACCGGCAATACCGGCGCCTTGATTATGGAAGATGCATACCACGGCATGACCGAAACCACCATGCGCCTTTCACCAGAAATCCTGGAGCCGCCCGACAACGTTGCGTGCCTGCAGGTGCCGGACATGTACCGTGGTCCCTTTGCCAATGACCCGGATGCCGCGGAAAAATATGCCGCCGATGCTGATCGCGCTATTGCCGATCTGGCCAACCATGGGCACAAGCCGGCTGTCTTTATGGTGGACACGGCTCTGTGCAGCAACGGCGTACTGATGGCGCCTGATAATTATTTCAATCTGGTAGCGCAAAAAGCAAAGAAAGCCGGTGGTATGGTGGTTGCTGATGAGGTGCAGACGGGTTTGGGGCGCCTTGGAAATATGTGGGGCTTCAAAGCACAGGCTTTGGGACACGTGGACTTTGTTACCATGGGCAAACCGGTGGCCAATGGTTTTCCACTGGGTGTTGTGATCACAAGTCGCGAATTGTTGAATCGCTTTTCCCATGAGATTGACCTATTCAGCACCTTCGGCGGCAATCCGGTTGCTTGCTCTGCAGGCCTGGCGTTGCTGGATGAAATAGAGCGACGCGATCTGGTCAATAAAAGCATTGAGTTGGGTGACTACTTCCACCACCATTTGTGCAAGCTGGCTGAAAAGCAATCGCTGATTGGCGATGTGCGCGGGAAGGGCATGATGATCGGACTGGAATTTGTCACCGATCGCGAAAACAAAGCACGGGTCAGCAAGCAGACATCGCGTCTGATAGAGCTGATGAAAGAGGAATGTGTTTTAGTGAGCGAGGCCGGTCCGAAGAATGTATTGAAATTACGCCCTAACTTTAGCTGGGAACGCAAGCATGTGGACATATTTATCACCACGCTGGATCGCTGCCTATCAAAGCTTTGATGGGTCAATTGAATGATCTCTGATTTGGATTACCAAAAGTAGCCTTCGAATATTGCACTCTTCGGGAGATTGAAGAATAGAACAAGTCTGGAGACCCCTCTCAAGTTAAGATTATGTAACAAAATCTATAGCCTCTTCAAAAAGTCTGGGATTCCGAAGACCACAACATATAGTGTTAACAACTGAAATTGATTTTTTGCTCGATTAAGGCTAATCATCCGTATCTCAGGATCGAAGCCTCCGTTTAAGATTCACGTTTCATATCTTCATTCTATGTAGGCCGCGAAAAAGACCAATTTTCCATCTAAAAACGTACCTCACAAAAGTCAATCTATCTGCCTTATGTTTTAATGTAGGAATCGAACCTCACGGTCTTTTTCCTTTCGGGAACCTATACAACATATTGGGGTTGCCAAAATTCCAAATTAAGCCCTAAGCTAGGGAATATCTGCTATATATCTGTTTTGCCGGTATCTGCTTAAAACTTGTGTTTTAGAATATCAGGATAATCAAAATAATTTTGAGCCGGCTTTTAGTTTGTAAGACTTGAGATCAAATTACCATTCCCATCGAAGGCCATTGGCTTGGGCTTTCCCACGATCCTGACATCTGCCATGGTCTTGACTTCGTCCAGCATGGCCTCGGATATTTCCATTTCCTCCAGTCTCAAGGTATCGGCAATGTGAACGATGCGTGCATTTTGCGGTTCCACCAGCCCAAGGCTTTTAAAGGCGGCCTCAAGCACCTGGCGATCGGTTTCATAATAAAGGGGTATACGACCAACTTCCGGTTCACAGGCGGTAATACTGTTCATATAAGTCGCCTGTCGATCAATTTTGTCCACCAGACGTTGGGTGGTAAAATCCGCATTGCCGATGCCAACGGCATTCCCATCCGTTTGCGGCATGAGATCACGTACGAATATGCGCAGAATATTGGGTTTGGCCGGGCTTTTAAAAAGCGGGAAGACACTCCGTCCGATGACGTTGGTATCCATACCGGTCCCGCTGATCTCCTTTCCCATTCGATCGACGATAAGCAGATCGATTCGATCCAGGGGAATTTTGGGCAAAAACCTTTTTGCACGGCGGAGTAAGCGTCTTTCGGTTTCCTCTATTTCATCGGGCGCGATCGCCCGGATCAATGCCGTCTCATCCTTCTGATTTTCGACTAGGGCTACGCCGAAGGCAATCGGACATCGCCTGAGGACCTCCCGGCCGACCGACAGGATGATTGGATAGTAGCCATATTGAATGACCCCACGGTGATATAAATCCGCCCCCCGTTGCTTACCCAGACCGATAGTCATCATTTTCATGAGACCGCTTTCGATAGATGCCTTGAAGTCCGTGTGCGGTTTTATGCGGTTGACGATCACGATATGATCGGCTTGGTGCGCATATCGATCCAGAAATACCGGAAGCCCCTCGGTTGTAGTCCCGATCTGGACCACCTCCATAGTCGCCTTGATGGAAGCCCCCATACTTTCCTTTGTTATCCCGTATTTTGCCAGGAGTTTTAGTTGCCCCTTGGCGGTCGCTCCGCCGTGACTCCCCATGGCCGGGATAATGAAGGGCTTGGCCCCCAACTCTTTGAGTTCACCCACCACCGTTGCAATAACCGAAGCCATATTTGCTATCCCGCGGCTTCCGGCCGTGATCGCTACACGGGCGCCGGGCTTTATTTTTTGTCGCAGGGATAACTTTTCCAGCTCGGAGCAAACCGTTGCCGGAATATCTTTTACCGGTTTGGTATTAAATTCCTGACGAATACGCGTCAATTTTGGGTGAGCCATTCTCATTGTCCCCTTTCCATTCTGCTGATTTTTTAATCAGCAGGTGTTCAGTGGTTTACCCGCCTTTGGCGGCGCCGTAGGCGACCAGGGTTCAACGTTCACCGTTCAGGGTTATTTTTCTTGAGGTGACGTTGCCTGGAGATCAGTGAGCAAATAAGGATATCACGAATCAACAGTTTAGATTTTCGATGAACCCTGAACCTCTGAAACTTTGAACCCGTGAACGGTTACGTTAAAAATCATGCAGCTCGGTGATGGCCCGATGCACTATGTTTTTGTCTATATCTAACGCCTTGCACGCAGCACCTGTAATCCTTTTGGCATGCGGCGGGCATCCCGGCACGAATATACCGTGGTGTCTGAATTCCCGGGCACATTTCCCCACAACCACCGGTGGTCTCTTCAAAGACGTAATGGAATCAGGCGTTCCCAGGACAAATGTCAACTCGGGCAACCTGTCCTGGAGCCCGGATGCCTTAAGGTAAACAAATGTACTGACAAGCTCGCCCATGCAGCCGGTACAGGTCTTCTCTTCAATAATGCCGGCACCGGCGAACAGATCCCCGGCGGCATCCAGATAGGGGATAAACGGTTTTGCAACGGCTTCTATTTTCTCTCCGCAGACCTCGATGTGAGCTAGGTCGGCAACACCAAGTCCGGCTTCAGCGGCCAGATTTACGTGAAAAATCTCATTGACGTCAAATCCCGCCACTGCCGCACAGACCGTATCAACGGCGACTACGTCACTGCTTGCCAAAATAACATTTAAGGGGACCTTGTCGGCCTCATCTGTGTGGGTACCCTGTAACCCGACAATGCCATCGACAATTGTAAAATGCGGTCTCACGGCACGATTTAAGTCAACAATTCCCCGATCCAATCCACATTGGTGTGTCCGTTTCTTCTCATTGCCGGGCAAGACACCCTTCATGTTCTTAAGCCCACAGGTGATTCCGGTCCGTACATGCGTTTTGATAACAGGTAAGGATAGAATCACGTCAGAGAGCCGGACTGTTTTTGCAATCGAAAAAGTATCCATTACAAAAGCGTCGTCCAGCTTTACTTCAACCTGTTCGTCGCGATTAAGATCCACCACCTCAACTCCGCATTTATGAGCGACTTCTAAAACACCGGCCTTTTCCATACAGTCCATGGAGTCGACCCGATCAGGAAAATCATATCCGACCGAAGAGCCTTCTCCAATCACCACTCGCTGGGGACCTTTCTCTAAAACCAGCCGGGTAACCGCTTCAATTATCCGGGCGTCGGTCACAACCCCCGATCCCGATTTTGCAGGGTTGACCGTATTGGGTTTGACCAAAACCGTCGCACCTTGCCATCCGATGGAATCAAAATCTTGAGTCAATGAAACGGCTTTCGAGACCGCGTGGGCAACATCCTGGTTTTGAAGCTTGGCAATCGAAACCGTCGGCATGTTGAATCTCCTGGCTTAGATCATTTGGATGGTTTAGAGTTTTCTAACGCCCGGTAAAGTTCAAAGGCATGATAAGAACTACGCACGAAAGGCCCGCCGGCCACTTCTAAAAAACCCATTTCAAGGGCCGTATCCCGCCAGTTCTCAAATTCCTCCGGGGGGATAAACCGTTTGACCGGAAGATGCTTCTTTGTCGGTTGCAGATACTGACCCAAAGTGAGGATGCGACAATTGACCTCGAGCAGATCCGAAAACACCTGTTTCAGTTCTTCCGAGCTTTCACCCAGCCCCAGCATGAGACCTGACTTGGTGGGCATGGCAGGATCCATCTCATAAACGTGCCGGATCAGCTCTAGGGACCGCTTATAATCGGCCTGCGGCCGGACTGTTGCATAGAGGCGGGGGACGGTCTCCAGATTATGGTTTAAGACGTCCGGTTGCGCTTTAACAACGGTTTTCAACGCGTTTTGCGCCCCTTGGAAATCCGGTACTAGAACCTCCACCAAAGCATCCGGCACGCGATGCCGAATGGCCGCAATCGTCTCTGCAAAATGTCCGGCACCGCCGTCCATGAGATCATCGCGCGTAACGGAAGTAATGACCACATAGCGAAGTCTCATCTTTTGCACGGCCCTGGCGACATTTTGAGATTCTTCGGGATCCGGCAGATCAGTGGGTCCCTGCAAAACCGCGCAAAATCGACAGTTGCGCGAACAGCGGTCACCCAAAATCAGAAAGGTGGCCGTTCCCTTTGAAAAGCACTCGCCCATGTTGGGGCAGCAGGCCTCCTGGCAGACGGTGTGAAGCCGATTTGCGTTGATAATCTTTTGGGTCGCCTGATAGGCGGCCCCGGCCGGAATACGACGTCTTAACCATGCGGGTTTTTGTGCTCGGAGCTTAAAATGTTTGGTCATTGGAATTTGTAATTTGGAGTTTATTTGTAATTTGGTGCTTGGGATTTAAGATTTATCTGTCACTTGGTGCTTGTAATTTGTTGTTTCCAGCTTGTCCAGACTTGGGTTTGCGTATTCGATCATGCAGATCCTTCAGTCCCACCCGCTTCAATTCGACGCCAAAGATATCTTGGGTGTGCCTGCAAGCGGCCTGCCTGATGTCCTCCATGGGTATCGCATTACCCAGTTCCCGTTTCAACGAGGTGGCCTGAACCCCCTCCAATCCACACGGGTTTATCCACGTAAAGGGCTCAAGCGATGGGTTCACGTTGAGGGCCATCCCGTGAAAGCTGATTTCTTTACGAATTGCGATACCGACGCTTCCCAGTTTGCGATTGGCGACCCATACGCCTCTGTTTTTAATATTCCGGGCGGCCGTAACCCCGTAATCTGCGGCAATGCGGATCATGAGTTCTTCCAGCAATTCGATAAAGCCCGTGACGCCCCACGATTTTGAGCGCAAATCGACGATCGGATATCCCACCAGCTGGCCCGGACCATGATAGGTAATATCCCCGCCCCGCTCTGCGTGGACAATTTCGATCCCCTGCGAATTTAAGAATTCTTGAGAAACCAGCAGATGATCGCGTACACCACGCCTCCCCAAGGTAAATACCGCCGGGTGCTCGACCAGCAGCATGACATCCGGTTTTGTCCTTGAAACCGTCTTAGCGTCCACCAGCTTCCGCTGTAAGTCCAAAATTTCCCGGTATGAACGCAGAGATAACTCTGCCATGAGCCACTCGTTTCTTAGGCGGGGTTTTCGCGAAGGGATGGGCTTTTTTCTCAATTTGACCCCAATTTTTCGATCAACCCGTCAGACACGGATTCCTGGCCGCCGTGGTTTCATCCAATCTTCTGACTTTGCAGTTGTGGGGTGCCTCTCGAAGCAAATCCGGATTTTCTTCAGCCTCCCTGGCAATGGTTTGCAGGGCTTCGATAAATTGATCCAGATCTTCTTTGGATTCGGTCTCCGTCGGTTCAATCATAAGAGCACCGTTGACAACCAGCGGAAAATAGATCGTAGGAGGGTGAAAACCATAATCCATCAAACGTTTGGCGATGTCGAACGTGCTGACTTTGTACTCCATTTGGTGCTTATCCGTAAAAACACACTCGTGCATGCAGGGCCTGTCCTGGGGAAGGTGGAATGTACCCTTTAGACGCTCTTTGACATAATTGGCGTTCAACACTGCCAGTTGACTCGCTTTTTTCAAATTGTCCGCGCCCATGCTGCGGATATAACTGTACGCCTTGACCATGACACCAAAGTTTCCGTAAAAGGCGTGCATTTTCCCGATTGAATCGGGAAGATTCTCAGAAAGGCAGAATTTTCCGTCTTGTTCGATAATCCGGGGAATCGGCAGAAAAGGTTCGAGATGTTTTGCGACGCAAACCGGACCGGCGCCGGGTCCGCCGCCGCCATGGGGAGTCGCGAATGTTTTATGAAGATTCAAATGCAGAACATCGATCCCGATGCCGGACATGTGCACGATTCCCATGACGGCATTCATATTGGCCCCGTCGCAATAGACCTGTCCCCCTTTGGTATGCACGATTTCAGCTATAGGAGTGATATTTTCCTCAAAAAGACCGAGCGTATTGGGATTGGTGACCATGATGCCGGCGGTCTCTTCATCCATCACTTCGCGAATGGCCTCCACTGAAAGGATCCCCCGCTCATCAGACTTTACCGGTACGGGGCGATACCCGCACAGGGCCGCACTGGCCGGATTGGTACCATGAGCGGTGTCGGGCACAATAATCTTCGACCGTTGCTCTCCCTTGTTTTGATGATAGGCCTGGATCAAAAGCATCCCGGTTAACTCACCATGGGCACCGGCTGCCGGCTGGAGGCTAACGGCATCCATGCCTGTAATTTCGGCCAGATATCGCTCAAGTTCATACATCAACTGCAGGGCGCCCTGGGCCAGATGGGGAGGGAGCAGCGGATGGGAACCGGCAAACCCCGAGAGCCGGGCTGCCGTTTCGTTGATCTTGGGGTTGTACTTCATCGTACAGGAACCCAGGGGATACATCCCGCTATCGACGCCAAAGTTCCATGTCGATAAGCGCGTGTAATGCCGAACCACATCGACTTCACTGAGATCCGGGAATTGCGGGCCTTCTCCCATTAGTGCTTCATCGATAGGTGCTTGATCGACATCCCGTCGCGGGAGTGAAAAACCGTATCTTCCCGGCTTCCCTTTTTCCCATAATAATGGCTCATTCAACACCAGGCCAGTGGTGCCTAATGGCTCGGACATTTGTTATCCTCCTTATATTAGCCGATACCCGGTATACGAGCTCCGATACGAGCAGCGCAACCACAACCGTTCACGGAATCGATAAAATTCCAAATCCCAAGCACAAAATTACAAATAATTCCCAAATTCAAAATTCCAAACTTAAAAACTATATACAAGGTTTGCTTTTCCCCAATACTCCATCACTCTACGTATCGGCTTTCATTCGACGTTCGATGTTTGATGTTCATTTTTCGGTTTCGGGTGTTTGTTATTTGAGATTTGGGTCATTGGTATTTGTTTGTTATTTGAGATTTGTTATTTGGAATTTCAGCTATCCTAAGCAACTATAGTTGATGTTGACATTAGCATGTGCTTTAGGTCTTGCCGATGGCTTTTATCAGCGCGTCCATGTCTTCTTTGGTTTTCGTCTCGGTCACACACATCAAATAATGGTTAGTCAACTCCGGATAATAGGTTGGTAGTGGAAGGCCTGCCATAATTTTTTGATCGAGCAACCGTTTGTGTTCGTCTGCGAACCCATCCGGTGCCACCACGACAAATTCATTAAACGTTGGGTTCTCAAATCCGAGACGAAAGCCTGCCTTTTGAAGTTCTGTTTTTAGATATTCGGACTTGTCATAGTTGAGGCGCGCAAGCTTACGGAAGCCCGTACCGCCCACAGACGCCATATAAACAGCCGCCGTAAGGGCGCACAAACTCTGGTTGGTACAGATGTTGGATGTCGCCTTTTCACGTCGGATATGCTGTTCGCGCGTGGCAAGTGTCAAAACAAATCCCCTTTGGCCTTCTTGATCAACGGTTTTCCCCACCAAACGGCCCGGCATGTTGCGAACATACTTCATTTTTGCCGTAAACACTCCCAGCCCGGGGCCGCCGAACGCGGCCGGAATTCCAAAACTCTGCCCTTCTCCGCAGGCGATGTCCGCTCCCTGGCTGCCCGGATTTTTCAACAGCCCAAATGCCAACGGTTCCGTAAAAGTGGCTACCAGAAGTGACTCATTCAGGCGTATCGCCTTGTGTGCTGCTTCAAGATCTTCAATACATCCGAAGAAATTAGGTGACTGTATGGCAACGGCGGCGACATCCTTTCTACCCTCCAGTTCCGAGAGTTCCGTGGTTCCATTGTCTCGATAGGGCAGCACGATCACATTGCATCCGGAAGGCTCCAAATAAGTGCGGACAACCTGTCGATAAAAGGGATGAATGAGGCTTGAAAGGGCGACCGTTTTTCGCCGAGTGATACGGACGGTCATGAGCATGGCTTCGGCCAGCGCAGAGGCGCCGTCGTAAAGTGATGCATTCGAAACTTCCATACCCAAAAGTCGCGCCGCAAGCGTTTGATACTCATAGATGGCCTGAAGTGTCCCTTGGCTCATCTCCGGTTGGTAGGGGGTATAAGATGTTGTAAATTCAGAGCGTCCCACCAGATAAGATACCGACTCAGGGATATAATGGTCGTATCTTCCCGCTCCGACAAAGAGCTCGTAATCCGGAGTTGCGGCAATGTTATCCGCCATGGATCCCATCAACGCCTTCAGATCCCATTCATTCAACGGCTGGGGCAGATCCAAAGGGGCTCGGCAGCAGCAATCCTCAGGAATCGTATTGAAAAGATCATCAAGACTTCCTACGCCCACGGTTTTGAGCATTGATGCAATATCTTCGCGCGTATGGGGTAAATAGCGCATCTATTCAATCCCTTTCAGCATTTCCATATAAGCGGTTTTGGTCATCAAGGTGTCAAGTTCCGAATTATCGCCGGGCTTGATCTCAATCATCCAGCCGTCTTCGTAGGGTTTTGTATTGACCCATCCGGGCGATTCATCAAGGGCGGTATTGATGGCCGTGATTTCGCCGCTGACAGGCATATACAACTCAGAAACCGCCTTGACCGATTCAACGCTTCCAAATTCTTCCCCCTTCTCGAAGGTATCGCCCACCTGAGGGAGTTCCACAAATACAACATCACCCAATTGCTCTTGCGCATAATCGCTGATGCCGATCGTCATGCTCTCATCGCTTGTTCGGGTCCATTCGTGATCCTCGGTATAGTACAATTCATCCGGCAATATTAATTCGCTAAGTGACTTCACCTGATACCCTCCTTTATTCTGAGAAATTACAAAATATACGGTACTTTCAAATTGTAGTTTTTATATACGACAAAAGTTTCGACCGATTGAACATCTTCGATCTTGGATACCGCTTCGGTATAGAACTCTAAGAGATCATATCTCTCTTTTAGCAGTACGATCATCATTAAATCAAACCGACCCGTAACCACACTCACGGAAACAACACCCGGCAACCGGCTGAATTCTTCCCCTTTATTAACCAAATCCATGGTTTTAAGTTTCACGCCGACCATGACCACCCGGTGCCGTGGAATCGCATCCGGATTCACAACTCCTGAAATCTCGAGGACTCTTTCCTCGATCAGCCTGTTAACCCGCGCCCGGACTGTGTTTTCAGACAAATTTAGTTCTTCGGCAATCTTTTTAAAGGATTTTCGGCCGTCACACAGGTGTTGAATAATGGCAATATGAGTTTTGTCGATTTTCATATTTGATTCAGTAAAAAAAACTGATGGTTTTGTCAAGATTATTTAAATTATTTATGTTATCCTCAAAATAAATAAAAAAAATCTTGAAATAAGTAACTTTCATAATTAGAATACGAAACCGGCCGCCTTGGCCGTCATTATAAAAAAAGAAGGATAAGGGGAAACACATATGAGCCCGTTACGACGAACCGTTTTTTATGACCGCCATGTTGCCTTAAACGCCAAAATGGTCGAATTTGGCGGATGGGAGATGCCGGTGATGTACACTGCCGGTATTGTGGAAGAGCATTTGGCAACCCGCAAGGGTGTGGGCCTTTTTGATGTTTCGCATATGGGGCGGTTTATTATTCGGGGTACCGGTTCCCTGAAATTCCTGCAGCTTGCTCTAACCAGCAATGTCGAAGCCATTGATAACCGGTGGATAGGGGCACAATACACGCTTATTCCTACCAAAACCGGCGGCGCTGTTGACGATGCCTTTTTGTACCGCTTTAATGAAGATGAATACTTGCTGGTGGTAAACGCTGCCAATCGACTAAAAGACTGGAAACATCTTCAAACGATCTTACAAAAGTTTGACGATGTTGAAATTACCGATCAAACCGAGGAAATCGCGATGTTGGCGCTTCAAGGACCCAAGTCGCGCCACCTGCTCCGGGAAACGATACATCCGGATCCGCTTCCTGATCCGATGCGCAACTTTGTCAAAACTATCTCCGATAACGGGATTGAGGTTAAATTATCGCGCACGGGCTATACGGGTGAGCCGATTTGTTTTGAACTTTTTATTCCGCGCGAGCACGCTTTACAGCTTTGGGACCGATTCACTGCCGCCGGTGCAGTGCCTGTGGGGCTCGGCGCACGCGATACGCTTCGCCTGGAAGCCGGGTTGCCGCTTTATGGCCACGAACTGGGCAATGATCCGGAAGGTAAAGAGATACCCATTCTGGCTTGCCCGACGTCTAGGATTGCCGCGAGTTTCGCAGCGCTTAAAGGCGATTATCTAGGCCGTGAGGCACTGGTGAAACAGTTTAAAGCGCTGGCTAAAATAATGGCACGTGATTATTCTTCCATGGCCGATTTACCCCGCCTGATTCAACCGCTGGCCGTAGCCGGACGCGGAATTGCGAGATCGGGATTCAAAGTTTTTAAAGCAGAAAAACATGTGGGCTATATCACCAGCGGTACGATGGTCCCTTTATGGACGTTTACCGGTGAAGGGATCGCCTCCGTGCAAACCGATACTCACCAGCTCCGCTCAATCTGCCTGGCTTATATTGATAGTGACATCGTCGAAGATGAAAAGGTGACCATCGAAATTCGTAACCGCAAGGTTGAGGCCGTCGTGGTGCCTTACCATTTGCGCCCCGAAGCGCCACCTTCTGCCCGGCCGATCCTCTTTGATTACAAGCTCCCTTCTGAGACTCCGCCTGCTGAAAAGACGGTTTTAAAAATTCGCAACCTGATTAAAAAAACGAGCGATAATACGGTTTGGCGGCAAAAAGAATGTATCAATCTGATCCCCTCTGAAATGACTGCTTCCCCCATGGTTCGTTTGCTGTCCATTATGGATCCTTCTTTCCGGTATGCCGAGCATAAGGAGGTTAAGGCTTTTTATGAGGCCGATATCTTTTACTATCAAGGCGTCGAATTCATTGGAGAAGTGGAAGATCTTTTAAAAGATGAATTGCGCCGGTATCTTGGCTGCCGTGAGGTGGAGACCCGACTTATCAGCGGACAAATGGCCAATACGGCCGTCTTCAGCGCGATGGTCGACTATATTAACCGAGCGGATCGTAAAAGCGAACAGCGTCGTCTTCGTCAGGTGATGAATAACCATCTCGGAAAAGGAGGGCACCTCAGCGCACAGCCCATGGGGGCACTGAGAGACTTTGTCGCCCGCGACCCGCATACGGAAAGACCCGCGGTAGTGAACTTTCCCGTGATGCCGGATAATTCTTATAAAATTGACGTGCAGAAGACATTACAGATGATTGACGAGTTCCGGCCCGAGTTGATCATTTTGGGAAAAAGCATGTGTTTGCACAAGGAACCGGTGGCGGAAATCCGCACCTTTTTGGATTCGCGAAACATCGATGCCGTGTTGATGTACGACATGGCCCATGTACTGGGCCTTATCGGCCCTCATTTTCAAAATCCGTTTGCCGAAGGCGTCGACCTGGTTACCGGCTCAACTCACAAGACCTATTTTGGAACCCAGCGTGGTATTGTTGCCGGCCGTTACGAAGAGCATGAAGAACGTTACGCCTTATGGGAGGCGCTTGTGCGCCGGACCTTTCCCGGCTCGGTTTCAAATCACCACCTGGGCACCATGCTGGGACTTCTCATGGCGACTTACGAGTTGAATCACTTCAAAGACGCGTATCAGTCCCTAGTGATCGCCAATGCAAAAATTTTTGCACGCGCCCTGTTCGATTGCGGCATGGATGTGGCCGGCGATCCGACCATCGCCTTCACGGAAACCCACCAGGTGGTGGTCAATGTGGGGTATGGCTCGGGGCCTGAAATCGCTAGCAAGCTAGAAGAAAACAACATTATTTGCAATTATCAGGCGACTGCCGATGAGGAAGGTTTTACCGCTGCCGGCGCCTTGAGAATGGGTGTGGCCGAAATGACCCGCTTTGGCATGCAAGCGGAAGATTTTCGCACCCTGGCTGAATTTATGGCTGAAGTTATAATAAGGGGGCAGAATATAAAACAGGAAGTCATCCGCTTGAGACAAAGATTTCAGAAACTACAGTTCTGTTTTGAGGGTGAGGAATACGATGGTTTGATTCAAAAGCTACACGGATTATTGTGAGACTTTCGTAACCGTTCATCGGTTCAGGGTTCAACGTTCAGGGTTAGGGACATAATGCCGAGTCCCGGATTATGCCGAGTGATCAGCTAAATCCGGTGGAT
>CAZHAH010000112.1:0-18675 GCA_964530095.1 uncultured Desulfobacteraceae bacterium
GATAAAATGTTTTGCCATAAAATACACAAAATTCACAACTAAGAAACTAAAACGTTGCTATCAAAACAATTGAAGATCGCTTCGCTCTGCCTTCGATAAAATTTCCGTTCTAATCACCGCGCTTTTTCCGGCCCGAGCTGCTGGTCGGCGGAGAATTTCTTCGATTTGAAAGAATTTGGATCAGCTCATCCAAATTGCGGAAGGTTTGATGATTTTTAATACCTACCCGTTCGACCATCCCCACAACATGACCAGAATCTTTTTCATCACGACGATAAATACGAACAATATATGTTTCCAACACCGCGTTCCTTTCGGGCGATAGGCTAATCCTTTTGCTGTTTGCGGACTCAATAACAGAGACCGGGTCACAGATAGGTCACAGATTATGAAAAAATCATAAATTAATTTGCTCAAATGGTTGACAAAAGGGGTTTAGGCGATAAAAGGGATTTGATTTATGATGACTTTAACGTCTCATAGATGGAGGTTGTAACTGGAGAAGGCTCTACGCCAAGGATTGAGGAGAGGATTTCTTGGCAGCGGCGGTAGACCGTGATGGCCTTGACTGGAAGACCAAGGCGCTTATAACAGACCATCTGCTGGTAATAGAATTCTTCTGCAAGTTCATCAACTGCCAGCCCTTTGCGGTAGCATTCAATGGCGTCCTCATATTCTCCGATTTCTTGATAACGACTACCGAGTTCCTTGACACAGCGAACGTAGCACTCGCGAAGATGCTCCCGAAATGATATTGACCACTGTTTATGGGCGTCTTTTTCGAGAAACACCCCACGGTATAGGTTCATGGCTGTTTGCAGCTTCGTTGTATCGTCTTCGCGATCATCCGCCTGTCGCTTAGAAATACCTTCAAAAACATGCGCAGTGATATGTTCAAACGCGGTGGCGTCAATCCAACAATAACGCGGATCCAGACTTAGATCACCGCCGCTCAAGCGGATTGCCTCCTTTACACCCAAAAGGTCGCGGAGTCGGTTGAGATTGGTGGAAAAAGCGGTGAGCGCGGCATCACCGTCGGATTCCGGCCACAGAGCGTCAGCCAACTTTTCTTTACTCACGTTCTGTGCGCCGTAAGCAATGAGGGCTTTCAGGATTTCGAGTGGCTTTTCGGGAATTTTGGTTGAAAACCTAACCGGTTTACCGTTTATTAAGAGTTTAAACCGACCTGCGGACGGACACGACCCGGTTTTATCAGCCCGCGGAGTGAATCTATCATGATCGAACAATTCGCGAAATTACCTGACCAGTAGAAATAGGTTCCCAGATTATTGCCGGCAAGCACCCTGATATCTGGATTCGAGCTTTTTTCAAAAACCGAAGTGGTCTGTTCCAGCCAGAAGTTAAAATGCGGGTGGTCAGGTCGCCTTAGCATAAGCGCAAGGAAAATGCCGGGTGTCGCCAACTCCTTTATCTCCTCAGAAGGAAAATCCGGATACTCTTTCTGAATATCGTCTAAAAAATCGATCCAACGATCGTACTTGCTAAAATCATGACATTCATAAAAAATGGCATCACTCGCTCCGGCCAATGAAAGATAAATACCGGCGCTATCGTGCTTTGATCTGAAAAGGTTAAAACTGTTTTCAAAGTGGACCTGGCTTTGTGCCGGGTTAAACGGCATAACACACATCCCAAGCCAATATAGAAGCCATGGGTCTTTTTCGAAAGATTTCTTTGGGATGCCGGTTAACCATTTTTTAAGTGTAGCGTGTCGCCCTTGGACGATGAGTCGGCTCGCCTCTGTGTTAATTAAATTGATCAGATTTTTCCAGTCGCTGATGTCTAGAAATATCGCGGCGGCATCCTCCAAATGGCCGGATTCAATTAAAATTTTAGCGGCCGATCTTTTTAGTTGCACCAACCGCGGTTTGGTAAAAGTGTCTTTCGTCTGGTTCAGTAAAAAATCGCGAAACAAAGGATGGTACTGATAAACAAATTCAGGATGGGAACGTCGATCGATGAAGTAATTGTTCTGTTTGAGTTCCGAAAGAATGTTGCCGGCACGGGAATTGCCGGATATTTTTTGCGCCATTTTGGCCGTCATTCTTGGCAAAAACGAAGTTTTTATCAAAAAGTCACGTTTCTTTTTGTCAACGTTTCTAAGAATTTCCCCGGCAAAATAATTGAACACATTTTCAGACGGTAGTTCACCTTCGACTGTCGTCGTAAAGCCTTCCGACTTTGCACTTTCAAGGGCTAATATCAGTCCAGCCGTCCAGCCGTGAACTTTTTCATGAATACGCTTAATGTGCTGTTTGGAGAGACGGCTCCAACCACGAGCACGTGTAATGCCGGTCGATTCTTCATTACGCAGACGAAGATCAATTGACCCGATAAGCGCTGCCCTGATATCCGCCTGCAAATAAGCGAGTTGAGGTGGAGGATCACGTCGACTAATAATGATCAGAATCATGTCTGTGGGAAGTATTGAAATCGCCGTGCGAATGACATCGTGTAATTCAGACTTTTCAGGTACTTCCTGATAATTATCAAACACAATTACAGAAGACGCTTTTAGTCGACCAAATAGTTTCCGGAAAAATAAACGAGTAAACCCATGTAAGTCGGGCATATATTCAGGAGTCAAAATGGGTATCGGGTCTCTTTTTCTGGGGGCAGCTTTTTTGGCCGCGTTGCTCATGTAATAAAAGAACGATGCAATATCCGCGTCCCCTTCGTCCAACTGATACCAAAGAGATGGAAGATGGTTGGCATCGAGATAGCTTTTAACCAAGGTTGTTTTTCCAGAACCCGCCAGAGCTGAGATCCAAATAATCGAGCGTTTGTTTTTTCTTAATGAATTGAATTTGTTAAACAGATTTTGACGTTGAAATATGCCAGAAATTACCGGCGGGCTGATTTTTGCTACGGTAGAATTTATTAGTCTTGCGGGCATAGAATTTGTCTCCAAAATTTCAGACATCCTGCCTTATCACAAAACGGGTCAATGTCAAAAACTTATTCATTGAACTGTTTCGTCGGCAGGCACCTCGCAATGAAAGATAAGGGGATTTTTTACAAGACCATCAAACTCAGAGGGTATCCGCTTTAGACTTGAATTCGAATCGTTTTTTATTGTTGCCCTTTTTTTGAGACCGCATCTCCTCTTTCTGTCTTACCAGCACATATTGATGCAGTCGCTCAATCTCATCGTCATCTACTTCTTTATAACGGCAATGACAGACACCTTCTCTATCGATTTCGACGATTTCCAATATGGCCGTTATGGCTGAATCTCTATCCAGAAGCGAGAGAACCACGCGGTGCGATTCCACTTCTTTAAAGCCCGGCTTTTTAAAGGCCAAGCCATGGGCGCTGATGCTGATTACGCGAATCTCTATTTAATTCGGCCGCTCCGGAATTAAAGAGGACTTTACCCTTTATGCGGATCATAATTTTATTGCCTCTGGCTTCCACACTGATGAATTCACCCAATCCGTCTCTATCAACGAAGCGAATGATTTTTTTCAATAGCGATGCAATCTTCGATCCCTATTTTGGATTTATGTCTTTACGGGTTAAATATAGAGCCAGAGAAAAACAAATGATTGCGCCACTAAAGAGAAAACCCTTTTGGTAGATCCAGAGATCCTGGTTTAAAGACTTTAAATCTGGAAAAAAGAACCCCAGATAATGGTTTAGCAGCGGAGAAAATATCAGGCCGATCAAAAGATTAATGGACTGCAAGACCAAGTTTTTTTTGAATAATTTGAATAGAAAATAACATATTTGCCCCAGGTAATCCTGTCTTTTTAGCCGTCCGCCCATTTCATCGATTTCAAGCATTATTTGTTTCATACGATTATCCGAATTTTGGAATCCGGCTAGATCTTCCGAATCTATCATGGAACGAATATTGTGCAGCTCTCTCTGAATGTCTAATATCTTTCTATAGTTACTGTCTCCAAATAACTTAGCAGCCGAATTGGCAGCAAACGTAAGAAGCTTTTGACATCTGGCGTTTAGGCGACGCTGAGTGGCATATAACATTCTTCGATGTTGCTCGGCACTGGCCTGGCAAATTGAAACAACCCAATCCCCATCGCGGATGATATCGATATACCCTAAATAGCTTTGCGATGCTGTCAGGTCATGGATATTGGCCAGCAATGATTCCGCTTTGACCACGGATTCATCTTCATCCCCCATCCATGTTTTCAGTCTTTTCAATTTCGCCTCGGCTTTTGGAATCACCTGGGATGCGGATTCCTTTTTTATTTGAAACAACTTTTCGAGTTCAGGTTGGATGATTGTTTGATGAGGCGCAATTTCCGGATCAATCAGCGCCACAATAAAATATTCCGGCCGATCTTCGATTAACTTTGTTAGACGCTCAAGAGCCGTTTCGTTATTGCCCTTCTTAAATTCGCAGATAACACGGCGATACATTGCTTCGGGGTTATGTACATCAAGGAACAAGATTTCATTTATCTTTTTTTGAGCTTCGTCCCAATCGCCCTTAACGGCATATAGACGATAAATTAATAAAAGAATGAAAATTTTCTGGAGTTTGGTTTCGGCCGCATCCAACGCTTGATCAAAATTTTGTAAGGCAGAGACAAAGTCATGCCTTTCAACTTCAAAAAGCGCTCTTGTACAGTGGGTCCTGTAATCGTTTGAGATTTCCCCACTGCATTGTTTCAGAAAAATCTCAGCCTGTTTTAAATTTGAAATTCGGATGCAATCATATGCCAGCCAAGCCGCCCCTCTTTTATAAACGCCTGTCTTTTTTTCCTTGATCTTGTTCCAGTTTTTCCCCTTAGAGTCCCAGATGGTTTTAAAAAAGCGGAGTTGAAAAACTTGATTCAACTCGTAAAATCCGTCATAGGCCAGTCGTTCCGGTACCCCCGTATCCTCGCCTCCCACCTCTTCATCTTCTTTCATGGCCTCTGATTGAATTAGGAAGTGATAGAAAAGCCTGTTTATCTTTTTTAGCGGCAAGTAGCCCAGTTTTTTGATTGCATCCGTTATTTCACCGATGCTCTTGCTGGGACATTTGGCGGCAGCATGCCGCTTATCGCCGCAATAATAGCAGAACGGATGATCTCCTTGAATCAAAGCACTTTGATATAAAAAAATCGGGGTCGGTTCTTCATCTGTTTTGAGCGTGTAGTAGGATCGGATTTTGTCCGGGTTAAATGGGGGCTCAGTCGCTAAAGAATACTTGGTACCTATCAGTTCATATGCCGCCTGCGAAATATGTATTTTGCCAGGGTCAATTTTATCCCATTTGATTTTCTTTCCATCAAAAACAAACTGCCCGGCCCTGTAACATAAACCGGAATCTATTAGGATTTGCAGCGGCAAGAGAATTGCCTGATGCCCGATTTCAACCCTCTTTTTTAGGTAAGCCAAAACCTCTCTGGTCACCTCCACCACCTGGGCTTCTTCTTTGATGATTAAGACCACATCGGCTCTCAGCAAATGCTCGCTCTTTATTTTACCGCCCCATAACCTTTCCTTTTCCTTGAGCATACGTTCCCATATGGGATGAAAATCATAAGGACACAGATTCCACAGGGGCCTTAGATAGAGCAAGGTGTTTTGGGGAGGGTCGAATTTAACGGTCTCCTCCCAGCGGAGCCGATAGATCTTAATTCCCTTGAGATCCTTTTTATTTTCTAATTCCTCCAAAAATTCGAATAGCGTGGAAGGAAGATCTTGAATCTGGGCGTACACGGCTTGAGAAATATAGACTTGATCTCCTTCCACCAGGGGGACGATTTTTGCCGCCAGATTGACGACATTGCCAAAAATATCTGTCTGTTCGACGATACCATCCCCGTAATGTATTCCGATTCTGACATGGATCTGATCGTCTGCATCTCTTCCTTTATTATAGGTGTAAAATTGGTGCTGGATCATGATTGCAGACTTGACCGCTTCCTGAGGGTCATGAAAATAGGCCATTATCGAATCTCCCACGGTCTTAACGACAACACCGCCATGTTCGATAATGGGGGAAGACGCTATTTTCTGATGCTCTCGGAGCATTCTTCTGCCGGCCAAATCTCCATGGTTTTTAAAATATTTAGTTGAACCGACAATATCCGTAAAAAGAACGGCCAGCTTGTGGACAGATTCTTTCGATGCTCGATTTTTGCGTTTGGGGAATCGCTGATAGGATTGTGCAGCTTTTGATTCAGAATTCGTTTCCATGGCAATTCTATCTTCGGTCAAAATCCATTAAAACTTGAATAAATCTCTCAACATCATGCGCCCCAAATCTTCTGCCTTTTCAATTGGCTCCGAAATAAAGCAAAAAGGGAAAATTCCATGCTTTTATGCTTTAGTTTGGCATGCTAACCTGCTACGAAAAACCGATGTCGAGGGAAACAACTCGATGTTACAAAATCAAGGCCATCTTTTATTCAGCATGAATTCATATCAATGGAATGCAGAGGATTATGCACGTCATTCTGCGGCCCAGCAGGCTTGGGCCGCAGAATTAGTCCCAAAGCTCAACCTGCAGGGCAACGAACATCTTTTAGATATTGGCTGCGGCGATGGTAAGGTTACGGCCGAACTGGCTCAACGTTTACCGAATGGATCCGTCGTCGGCATCGACAATTCAACATCCATGATTGAACTGGCCCAAAAAACATTTGCGCTTCAAAATCATCCCAACCTCTCCTTTCAACTGACAGATGCCCGAGACTTGACTTTTGAGCAACGGTTTGATGTTGTCTTTTCGAATGCGGTCTTGCATTGGGTGCACGACCACAGGCCAATCCTCAAAGGCATATGGCGCAGCCTGAGGCCGGCGGGCCGCATTTTGCTGCAGATGGGAGGTAAAGGGAATGCGGCCGCCATTATTCGCATTCTTGACAAGATGATTACGGAGGAAAGCTGGAAACCCTATTTTAATCATTTTGAATTTCCATACGGCTTTCACCTTCCCGAAGTTTATAAAAAATTGCTTGAAAAGACCGGCTTTGACGCGCAACGTGTAGACCTTGTTCCCAAGCTCATGAAACATAATGGCGAAGCAGCGCTGGCGGGCTGGATACGCACGACCTGGTTACCCTATACCGAGCGGATTCCTAAAAAATACAGAGCGAAATTTATTAAAGAGTTAACCCAAAGGTATGTTGACGAAAATCCGCCTGATGCGGATGGCAGAATTCATGTTCAAATGGTACGGCTGGAAGTGGAGGCCTGCAAGAAAGGAGACGCATAATGGCAGAACTCAGCGGCAAACACTACATGATATCGGCGGTGAGACGTAAGTATGCGGACCGGATTCCCACCACGGCGCTGATCGGACCCTACTGCTCCCGATTAACCGATTATTCCGTGCGCGACATCCTGACCGATGCCCGCAAAAGTGCGCAAGCGCATCTGGCGTTCTATGAAAGATTTCAGCCGGACAGCGTCGTCATCTATAACGACATCTATTTGGAACTGGAAGCACTGGGATGCGAATTGGAATTCCCCTCAGATAACATCTCCCACCCCAAATCCATCCTTTTGGATGAAAAATCAAAACTGGCGCACCTGAAGATCCCCGACCCCAAAAGCGATGCGCGATTACCCTATTTCCTTGAAGTGTGCGAAAGAGTATCCTCTCAGGTTAGAAAAACGGCTGCCGTGGGGCTTGGACATGCCGGTCCCTGGAATCTGGCCGTGCACTTGAGAGGAGCTGAACAGCTTCTGACCGACGATATGGACGATCCGGATTTTATCCATGAATTAATGCGATTCACTAGCGAGGTTGTTCGGACGATCGGCGATGCCTTGTTAGAAGCCGGATTTGCCCCTTCAATGGGTGAGGCGGCCGCCTCCTGCAGTCTGATTTCTCCCAAAATTTATAATGATTTTGTTCTGCCCTACCATAAAGAGCTTTGTGAATATTTCCGCTCTAAAAAAGCCCCTATGGCCCTGCATATATGCGGTGACATCAATCCCATGATGGCCGATGTTATCCAGACGGGAATCGGTTTTATCAGCTTGGATGCGCCTTCATCTTTGGAAAAAATGGTCCAGATATCCGATGGCAAGCTGGTTATCATGGGCAATGTCCCCACTTCCTTGTTTGCATCGGGAACACCGCAGGAAATGGAAACCGCCATTGACTTCTGCATTAAGACGGCGGCTGAAGGAAGCGGGTTTATCCTCGCTTCCGGGTGTGAGATCCCATTAAACGCGACCGAAGACAGGATCGATCATTTTTTCAAGTACGGCCGTAAAGCCGGACACAAATATATGATTGGATTATCCGAACGAAGGCCGGATCTTTTCGCAAGCTAAAATTTTTGCCGATCCAGAAATTCCAAGATCGCCTGAGTCACTTCCTGCGGTTTTTCTAGGGGAGCGAGGTGTCCCGCATCCATAATGTGTGCCCTGTCGGCGTTAGGGATGTTTTTTTTCAGGAAATCGCCATATTTGGGTGGGGTCAGCAGGTCATCTTGGGCCGATATGATCAGAACCGGCACGACAATGGCAGACAGTCGATCCATCACATCAAATTCATCACAGGCGCGAAAATCCCCTGATGCCACTGCCGGTGCGCATTTTGCAGACGATTTCCAGAACGGCTCAAGCAATTTACGATCTGTTTTCTTTGAAACGGCCAAGGCCTGAATCGTTTTGTTAAAACCGTCATAGTCATTTTTAATTGTCTCAAATATCGTGGGCAGCACCCTAAGCCTGGCGCCGGTCCCCACTAAAATACCCCCACAAAAGCGATCGCTATAATCAAGCAAAAGCTGCTGCACGATGGCGCCCCCCAGGCTCAACCCGCATGGAATTGGATTCGGGGCATTGATTTCACGAATAAACGCCTCAACCAATCGCGCGTATGCTCTGACGCTTGTTTTCCCCGTTCCTTCGCTTCCGCCGTGTCCAGGCAAATCCAGGGCTACCGTATTTGCCCTGCCGGCCAACGAAATCACCTGTCCGTCCCAGAGAGTTTTGGAACCGCGGGAGCCATGAATGAAGATGATGGTGGATTTGGCCGGATCAAAAGGCCAGCTTCCGACGTTGTAGGCGATACCTGTTGTTTTGTGCGTTTCCATTTTACGCTCCACTTTTGGGTGGACACCTTAAAGTGCCATTGTTTAGCCGTGGATAGGCACTACTTAATCACTTTTTCATTTCTGAACCGGTCTATTTCCGGTTCCGAGTACCCCATCTCCTGTAGAATCTCGTCGGTGTGTGCGCCAAGTTCCGGCCCTGCTTTCTGGGTTCCCGCCTGTGAGGCACTGAACCGAACCGGATATCCCGGAATGTTAAAGTGACCGATTAACGGGTGGTCAAAAGGAACGACATAGTCATTGGCTAACGCTTGGGGATCCTTCTGCACATCGCCGATATGCTGCACTTTGGCGAACATCAACCCGTGCTCCAGAAAAACCTCCATCCATTCATCACTGGCCTTCGTGGCAAACACCTGATCGAATATGGTGTTCAATTCGGCAAAATTGATGGGTCCTCCCTTCGCCGACGTATATTGGGAATCGTTTAACAACGCTTCCTGCTTTGTGACCTTACAGAAAGTTGCCCAATACTTCTCTTCAGGATGATGGGTACTGCTAACCCATTTACCGTCTTTGCATAGAAAACGATTGCGTAAAGGCGAGTGTTTTGTGCGATCGCCCGGTATGCAAGGATCGACTGCGAAAGCATTGGCAAACATCAAATTCATGTACTGCAACCATAAGGCGGTGCTATATAATGATACATGAACTTCCTGACCGATCCCTTGACGTTCGCGCACCAAGAGTGCGGTCAATATGGCATGACTCACGGTGATCGCCGCTGCCTGGTCCAAAACACCAATGTGCAATAACGAGGGCTCAGGGGTCCCGGCCACATACATCAGCCCTGAGACCGCCGATCCCAGGGGATCGAAAGCGCCGAGATCTTTCATCGGCCCCTTCTGTCCATATCCGGAAACACCGGCGTAAACAATTTGTGGATTCAATCTGGCGATGGCATCATAATCGAGTTCAAGCTTTTGTTTGGTGCTTGGACGCAGATTGGTCAAGAAAACATCGGCTTTCCCCACCAGCTCGTTGAAGATGGCCTTGCCCTGCTCTTTTTTGATGTCCAGGCAGATACTTCTTTTGTTTCGATTGGATATCTGAAAAACGATACTCTCCTTGTTTTTAAGCGAAAAGTCGTATCCGGCAATTTGGGTCCAGTACCGTTCCGGATCTCCTAAATGACTCTCAATTTTGATAATTTCCGCCCCAAGATCGCCTAAAATCGCATTCCCTCCCGGTCCCGCATGGAAAACGCCATATTCAACAATCCGAATCCCATCCAGCGGTTTTGGTAATACTTTCTGCTCTGTCATGGCTTGTCCTTTATATTTTATTTCACTCAGCACTTAACAAGTGCCCATCCAGCAAGCGGTTGGCATACCAGCCCCCTTCTTCTTTTTCAACCTTCTTATAAAATATATTTTACCCAACCGGAAAAAAAGTCCGGCGCTTATAAACAATTCTTTGATTTAGGCCCCCTTTTTGATACTAAGACGCTTGCTAAAACAAAAAAATGAATTAAATTTAAACGATTACCCCACAACGCAGGCGGAGGGAAGACGTCTGTTGTATTCCTTTAGGAGACGCAATTTTGTCAAACGAACGGACTCCCAAAAGAAGTCGAATCGCCTCAATCCTTTCCTGGAGCTTTACCATACTGGTAGTCGGTGTGATTGTTGCCGTTATTGTTTATGCAGGGCGCCGCAAAGTCGTGGAGCCGGAGCCACCCCAAAAAAAGCTGGCCAACGTTGAAGTTATGACGGTTCAGCCACAGGAATACCGCGAGATTCTTACCCTGCCGGCACGCATCGAGGCCGATCGAACGGCCGCCATCAGCGCCGAGTTTCCAGGTACCCTGGCCCGGTGGCTGGCACCGGAAGGTGATTTTGTGGAAAAGGATCAGGTCGTTGCGGAATTGGATACCGAAGTTCTCAAAAAAAACCTGAATGAACTGCACGCCTCTTATAAAACAGCCGCCAAGAATGTAACCCTGAGCCGAGTCGGTCGTGAAAGCGCGCTGGTGGGATTAGCCAATGCCCGTAAACAGGTCCAACTTCAGGAACTTGCGCTCAAGTCGGCCAAATCCGACCATAATCTGACTCAGGTCGAATTCAAACGGATTCAAAATCTGGTGCGTAAAAAGGTGATGGATACCTCCAAGCTGGATACCGCCCAAAATGCCATCACACAGGCCGAGCTGGGGGTGGAGCGTGCAAACCAGGCGTTGGAGAGCACGCGCTTGGGGATACAGACCGCAGAAGTGCGAGTCAAAGAAGCGAGCATCAACCGCGATCTCGCCAAGGCGCGTTTGGTCGAATTGAAAGCGGCCATCGCTTCCCTAAAGGTTCAATTAAAAAAAACCCGACTCAAAGCGCCGATCTCGGGCCGCATCGAAAAACATTTCATCGAACCCGGTGAATTCATCGGCGCCGGAGATCCTTTGGCGCATATTTACGATCTTCGATTTATTCGCGCCATCGTGAATGTTCCCGATCGATACATTGCCTTTTTAGATGATAAGAATCCCACCACCCGGACCTTTATCCAAATGAATATGCCCCATGCCGAACAGCGCATCCGGGTCCAATTGATTCTTTTGGGACTTCCTAAATTGACCGGTGAAAATGGCACCGGGATGGCGTTTGACGCCGAAATTGCGCGTATCGCACAGGCCTCGGATCCCACCAGCAACACCTATCAGGTGGAGCTGCGTTTGCCGAACCCCGGCGGTGCCTTACGTCACGGTATGATCGCCCGTGGAAAAATCGAATACCTGTATTATCCCCTGGCCATCGTTATCCCGGTTAAATCCGTGCAAGTAACCGATGAAGGTCCGCGCGTGCTGGTCGTGGAAGCCGAAAAGGACGTGCAAAAGGTTCACGTACGGGAAATCGAACCGATCTCGATTCGAAAAGACCAGCTCCTCATCGGCCGCGGGCTGACACAGGGTGACCGTCTCATCATCGCCGGCTGGAAGGGATTGGTGGCCGGTGAAACCGTGAACGTCCTTGTCGAAAACGGTCTTTTCACGGATCAATCCCTTTCAGAAGGAAGTTAAGCGCTTGCTCATCACCCGATTTTCAATAAAACACTTTATGGCCGTATTGGTGATGTGCGTCGGCATCGTCTTTTTGGGGGGCTCCGCCTATCTCAACATGCCCCGCGAGAGCTTTCCGGATGTCAAGATTCCTGTCATCAACGTGACCACCCCGCTTGAAGGCGCCAATCCCACCGATGTGGAGACATCCGTCACGATTCCTCTAGAGACCGATCTCGATGGGACCGAAGGCTTGGAGGAGATGCGAAGCACCTCCGCCGAAGGGATTTCGGTGATCAGCATCGAATTTGATCCTGAAGTCGACACCGAGGTGGCCCTTTCGCGCATCCGCGATGCAGTTGACAAGGCCAAAGGAGATCTGCCCCCCGATGCCGACGAACCGATCGTTAAAGAATTTTCTCTGGCCGGGGATGTGCCGGTGCTGGTTTTAAATGTGGTCGGAAGCGAACAGGTTCCTCATTCGCAACTATATGAACTGGCGGAAAAAATCGAAGATGTATTAAAGCGCATCCCCATGGTCCTCGATGTCAAGCTGCGGGGCGGCCGAGAGCGCGAAATCCTGGTGGAAGTCGATCCGGACCGGATCCGGTTTTACAATCTGACCATGGGCCAGGTGGAAGCGGTGTTGAGGGGAACTAACCGCAATGTGAGCGCCGGCGTCGCCGAGGGGACCACCAACCGCATTGTCATGCGCGCCCCGGGAGAGTTTGAAACGCCGGCCGATATCTTCAACCTTATTGTGGGCGCCGGCCGGGACGGCACCCCCATCTACATGCGCGATATTGCCCGCGTCCAATACAGCTTTGAGGATGAGAAATCGCGTGCGCGTCACTATGATTTCAGCGCAGCGGACGGTGAAACCTCTGCCAACCGGTACAGAGAACCGCAAAAATCGGTCAGTATCGAAATCATGAAAAAATCCGGGGAGAACCTGCTGGCCCTAAGTGACGCTGTCCATCAAGCGATTGAAGAAATGGATTTTCCGGAACATATTAATATCATAACATCCATGGATCACAGCAAAGAAGTCCGAATCATGCTTTCGGATTTAAAAAATGGCATCGGAACTTCGCTTATCCTGGTGCTCGTGGTGATTTTTATTGGGCTGGGGGTGCGCAATGCATTTCTGGTGGCCTGGGCTATCCCATTTTCTATGCTTATATCGATTACGGTACTATCACTTCTGGGTTTCACGCTAAATATGATGGTGTTCTATTCACTCATTTTGGCCCTTGGTATGTTGGTGGACAACGCCATTGTTATTGTGGAGAATATTTACCGCCATTATTCGTTAGGGCTTTCACGGCCGCAGGCGGCATTAAAAGGAACATCAGAAGTGGCCTGGCCGGTCATTACGTCTACGGCCACGACAGTAGGCGCTTTTTTCCCTATGCTCTTTTGGCCCGACGTCATGGGGGAATTTATGAGCTTTCTCCCCAAAACAGTCATTATCGTACTATCAAGTTCCCTTTTCGTGGCAGTAGTGATCAATCCGACCCTGTGCGCATTGCTGATGAAACGCAAAAAGCACGCGGCCAAGTTTATCGATCCCGAATCAGAACGTCCCACATACAGAGCAGTACAAATTTATGGTCGCTTTCTTGAGTTCATTCTCCACCGGCCCTACTGGACTCTTACCACCACAGCATTGCTTCTGTTATTGTCCGTCACACTTTATGGGGTTTTCGGCAGAGGAACAGAATTTTTCCCGAATCTTGATCCTAATACGGTCCTCTGCAGCATCAAGCCGCCCGAAGGGGTCAGCATCGATGAATCCGAACGACTGAGTTTCATGATGGAAGACCGCATTTTCGGCCGCACCGGCAGCGGTTATAATCGACCGGTGGAAAATCTTAAATATGCCAGTGTTACTATTGGTCTTCGCAGCGGAGGCGGATTCGGTGAGGAAGGGACCGGACCGGGTAAAACCCGCGTACAATTTGTCGACCGAGAATACCGCACCGAGTCCTCCTCAGACACACTGGCCGAAATACGAAACCGCATAGAGGGTCTCGACCGAGAGGGACGACCCATCACCCACCCGCTCTATGGCGCCGAATTTGATGTCTTCAAACCCCAGGAGGGCCCCCCCACCGGCAAACCGGTTTCAATCGACATCTTTGGTGAAGATCTCAACCAAATGACCGGGATTGTTCACGACATGAAAAAACTGATGTCCGCCACCCCGGGTGTTGCCAAGCCGACGGATAACGCTGAAACGGCCCAACCCACCTTGGAGTGGCGCATCGACCGTTCCCGTGCCGGCATGTTCGGGCTGGATCAGTCCACCGTGGCCAGCTTTCTGCAACTGGCCGTGGGCGGGATTCGGACCGGGACCATGGGCCATGGGGACGACGAGCAGGATATCCTTTTTCGAATGCCGGAAGTCTATCGTATCAACACCGATCAACTGGCCAACATCACGGTGCCGACACCGGCGGGGGGATCGGTCCCCATGACATCTTTGGCCACGGCCGAACTTGTTCCGGGACCGGTGGCCATCCACCATTTCGACCGTAAACGGGTGCTGAATGCCGGTGCTGAAGTACACCCCTGGATCCGGGCCGACGCCGGTGTGCGGGCCAAATTCCAGGCAAAGGTCGAAAAGCACACTTTCCCGCCGGGCATCGCCCACCGCTTCGGGGGGGGCGGCCGAAGAACAGGAAAAATCAACGCAGTTCCTTTTAAGAGCATTTTTTATTGCACTCTTTACTATCAGTATGGTCCTGGTTATACAGTTCAATTCCATACTTATTCCTTTGATAGTGTTGGCGTCGGTTGTTTTATCTTTCATCGGCGTTTTCACGGGTCTTCTTGTCTTTGATCTTCCATTTGGTATTATCATGAGCGGCATCGGTGTTATCAGTCTGGCCGGGGTGGTGGTCAACAATGCCATCATTCTTTTAGATGCCATTCGCAAAATCCAAAAAAAAGGGCGTACAGTATATGATGCCGTGGTAACGGCGGGGATGATTCGTTTTAGACCGGTACTTTTGACGGCAATTACCACCATTCTGGGCCTCATCCCGATGGCGTTAAAATTTAATATCGATTTTGCCAATCTAACCTACCAATATAACACGGAATCCTCTGAATGGTGGCAGTCCATGGCCGTCGCCATCATTTTCGGTCTTTTGATTTCCACCGTTCTTACCTTGGGAGTCGTACCCACGCTTTACATTATTTACAGCCGTTTTAAAACCTGGTTATCTGGAGCCACAAACTGGAAAGTTGATCATGATCTGGAAACTATGAGCCTGTCTCCTGAATTGAAAACTCAACAGTCTGAATAATAAGTCCTCGGGATTGAAGAAATCCCCCATCTGGATCGATTATAGGCTTAATTAATTATTTTCTGATTAATCAACCGTTGATCACTTTTCCGGCGTTAAAACCCCGCAAATCATTTTTTCCTTGCAAAGCAGGTCGTTATCTGTCAAATGCAAGGGTAAATTTTTACCGACCTTTTTTCGAATTTAACAAATAAAAGCGATCTTTTACATTTAGCGAGCTGTTCAAAGCCAATTGCTTAGAAATGGGGACAGGTATAATATCGGTGAAAACCTTATTTATGGTCGATTCGCGCTTAAACTGATCTAACCTCTTTCAAAGGAGGTCCTGTATGGTTACGATAGTTGTAATTGCGGCATTAATTGCATGTCTGTTGGGTAGTATTTACATCTCTCGTGGTATCCGCCTTACTGAATATTCATCTTTCAGAGGGAGAGGGACATACAGGCACGTTGTTTTCACAATCCTCGGTACATTGATAGGGGGCTGGATGGTATTCGGCCTCAACCAGGTGGGCTATGAAGCGGGAATTGTCGGTGGACTAATGGGCGTCGGTTATGCCCTCGGGTTGTTACTTCTTGCTTTTTTTATGGAAAGGATCAAGAAAGCGGCCGATGAGCATAAACTTGACACAATCGACGACTTCATCGGTGCTCGATATGGTAGAACCGCTCAGACAGTAACGGCCTGCCTGAATTTTTTCCTCTTCACCGCAATAGTCGCAGCACAGTTTATTGCGATGTCGGCATTTTTACAGGCTTTTACGGACATTGAAGCTGAGTGGTGTTTTTACTCTGCGTTTATTGTTGTGATTATCTACACAACAATGTCAGGATTCAAAGGAGTTTTGTTTACTGATATCTGGCAAGTCTATTTCCTGACGCTTTCAACAATAGTTATCTTCCTGGTTCTATCCTTTACTGTGGACTGGGATGCTGTGCGTTCGCTGGATCCGAAATATTTCAATGGAATGGGTTATGGATCCGCCTTCATTATTGGGATCTTGATCATCGCTCCCTGGACTCTTTTTACCCGGAGTGATTTCTGGCAGCGCATTTCCTGTGCTAAAGATCTCCGAACGATCAAGCGAGCTTTGTATATCACCGCCCCGCTTATCCTGATTTTTTACTTTCTTTTAACATTCAACGGTATTTATGCACGTGCGATGCTTGGAGAGGGTGTTCGGCCTGACAGCGCCGGATTTATACTTTTCATCAATACTGTTCAGGGGGGAAACAAAATCCTCGCCCAAATACTGCTCAGCATTATAGCGATTGGCGTTTTTTCGGCACTTCTTTCTACCGCAGATAGCTTCCTTAATGTTGTTGCCGTCGCAATTACAAAAGTCATTTATAGAAAGAAATGGCATACGTTTGAAGACGAAACAGAACAATCCGGAAACCTTAACTCCATTCCTCCCTTGGAAAAACAATTACTGTTCTCAGCACGAATAATTACACTTGCCCTTGGACTACTTTCATTTGTCATGGCCCAACTTGTCCCCAATATTGTAGATCTTTTAATAGCCGGGGTATCGGCGACCATGGTAATGCTCCCAGCTGTGCTTATTAGTCTCTTTAGAGGTACAAGAAAAGTTGTTGCAGCTACCGCAAGCATTATTTCTGGCTTTGTTGTTTTTGCACCTCTTCTCTTCATACTTTCAAACCCGAAAATGTGTTTTATCCCTGGCGTGCTTGTTGCAACGATTGTTTACTTTGCGGTAGCTCCTTTTAGTAAAGACTTTTCTTAGATCAAGACGATCGCTAAAAATTTTATTCTGATTTTCATCTAATAGTGTGCAAAGTTTAGAAACAAATAGTTTATTCGATAGAGGTGTAAATGGAAACACTAAAAATTTCTAATGATGAAATAGAAAAAATAGAAAAAATTCTAAAAGACTATCTAAAAAACCATAAAGATTTTTTACCTGATGATATAAAAAGCGTTTCCTGGTTTGATTTACCTGAGCCGGAAGGGGTGCCCAGTGTTATTGAAAAATGGTTTCAAGATCTATTTGACTCTAATAAATTTGAGAATACTATTTTTGGGGAAAATCCTGATATAAAAGCTTTTCTGCAAGTTTTATCAAAACTTCATTTTTTAAATTGGTCTGCAGCGGTGCCAAAATATTATTCGTATTATTATGTGCGCAACTTCGTGCAATTAATGGCTGATTTGCTAAAGATGACCATCGCATGTCTGAAGAATAAAAAAAATCAACCTGAATATAAAATGGCCAGGTCGGTTATCGCCCTTTGCGGGAAATATGGCAATGAGGGCGATATAGCGAGTGGAATAAGTGATTGTCTTTTGAAGTATTTTTTATCACCTAAATCGGATGCATACAAACTGCCTTTAGAAGTAAGAAGATTGGCTTTAGATCAGCTAATTCTACTCGCTCAATTTCGACCGTTTAGCGTTACCCAAGCTTATTATGACCCAAAAAAGAGAAAAATATCATCAGATCTTCAATTTTATTCATTATATGCGAAGGCCGCACAAATAGCATCAAGAATTATCAAACAAAGAAAAGCAATGGAATCGGCTAATCCTTCAGTAGACAAAAATAAGACATTTGTTAGCTTTCATTCTGTCAAAGGAGGGACAGGTAAAACGACCTTAGCATGCGCATACGCGATGAATTGTGCAAAGAAAGGAGAAAAAATTGCACTAATAGACGCTGACATTTTGAATCCATCAATTTTAGATCTCAAACTTATTCCTGGATTAAGACAAAATAACCTAGCAATCCCACTTGAAAAGCTTGTCTGGAATGGTTTGTCCGATAAAGCGAAGCAGGTAAATGGAGACGGTGCCATTTATAAAATAAAATTTGAAATAGACGAGAACATTTTCAATGATATTTATTTTATTTCCGCCTGTGGAGGAATTATAGATGAGACTACGGATGATAGGCCCAGAAATCGTATTAGTGATCTTCAAAGTTCCAATTCTTTATTTCAATTGGCAATGGATAATGTACTGAGTATTTTATCATACTTAACTGTTGATGAAAATGGTCCTGCTTGCGATAAGGTAATTATTGACAATCATCCAGGAATATTTGCTCTTTCAGAGTTAATTGCAACCACCATCTCTGCAGTGAGTAATTATTTGATTGTAGTGGGCACATTAGACTCTCCCGATTTTGGCAGTCTTCCTGAGAATATATATTCTTTTAGACATATTTGGGAAGAGAGAAAGGGAAAAAATATTTTGTTAATAAATAAATTTATTCCACATCTAATCAAAAAAGAACTACTAAATTGTAATAGGTCAATAAAAATCCGAACAAAATTACAAAGAGTGGGTAACACT
>CAZHAH010000113.1:0-18618 GCA_964530095.1 uncultured Desulfobacteraceae bacterium
GTGGTGTGGGGGGTGTCCCCCCACACCCCCCGTTTCTTTTTATTTTATTTTTTTTTAATCATACAAGGTATATGTCTTTGCATATCATCATCGACGGCTACAATATGATTCGCCAATCACCGACTTTGAGTACGATCGACCGTCAAGATTTACAGCTCGGCCGCGAAGCGTTGGTCGATTCTGTAGCGGAATACAAGCGCATCAAAAAGCATAAGATTACCATTGTCTTTGATGGCACCCGGGCGCCTTCGCTTTTCAAGCGTCACGATACCATCAAAGGCATCATGATCAAATTTTCAAACCCGGGCGAAACGGCAGACACCGAAATAAAACGCATCGCCGCCCAAGAAAGGGAAAGAGCACTCGTGGTCACCTCAGACCGTGATATCGTCCGATTTGTCTCCGCCCGGGGAGCCGCCACGATGAGTTCGGATACGTTTGAAGAAAAGATATGGATGACATCTCATATGATGTCCAAAGGAATCGCTTCTGAGGAGGGAGATGAGGCCTTAGGCTGGACTCCGACCACACGCAAAAAGGGGCCCCATAGGCGTCTATCCAAAACTGAGCGTCGGAACCGGATCAAAATTCGGAAACTTTGATGCAGGGATTATGAGGGATGAAACGCATATCTGTCATTGACGGCCAGGGTGGTGGTATCGGCAGTACCATTATCAAAAAACTTAAGCACCTGTATGCGGAAGATATTGAAATTATCGCTCTGGGGACGAATGCCATTGCCACTACTCAGATGCTCAAGGCCGGAGCCAACCGGGGGGCTTCGGGACAAAATGCGATCGTCCAGTCAACCCAAACCGTGGACCTGATCATAGGACCGATCAGCATCATTATGGCCCATGCCATGCTGGGCGAAGTAACCCCCCAAATGGCCGAGGCGATAGCCAGGAGCCCGGCCCAAAAATTATTTATTCCGCTTTCCCAGGAAAATATACGTATTGCCGGCATTGCCGCTATGCCGCTTCCTGAGCTGGTCGATGAATTGATCGATAAACATCTCCGACCACACCTGGGGTAAAGAGACTGAAAGGATGAGGAATCATGTGTGAAGCAAATGCCTATATCGTTGAAGAAAATGAAGAAAAATTGATCATGGAAGCGGTTGATACGGTCGAACCTGAAGAAGACGGCATCAAATTGACCAGCATCTTCGGTGATCAGAAATTTATCAAAGCACACATCCATTCACTTTCCCTGGTAGACCACAAAGTCTTTTTAAAAAAATAGCCGTAACACTTCGATGAAGGTAACAATTGCCAAAACCGCGGGCTTCTGTATGGGTGTGCGCCGGGCCGTCGAATTGGCCCTGGACGCGGCCAACACTTCCAAAGGTCCGATCTACGCCTTTGGTCCCCTTATCCATAACCCCCAGGTTTTGAGCCTTTTGGAAGAAAAGGGAGTGTCTATCATCGACCGCATTCCGGCAAAAGGATCCGGAACAGTGCTGGTGAGGGCTCACGGTGTTCCTCCCGAAATAAATGCAAAATTGAAAAAAGCCGGCTTTAAGATCATCGATGCCACCTGCCCGCGCGTGATTAAAGTCCAGACCATTATCCGCCGGCATGCCAAGCAGGGTTATGCCGCTGTTATTGTCGGTGACAAAGACCATCCTGAAGTCGTGGGTTTATTAGGCTATGCAGAGGGCAACGGGTACGTCGTCGACAACCTCGAAGCCCTCGATTCGCTCCCCTCTTTCCAAAAGGCCATCATCGTGGCTCAAACCACCCAAAATATCCACTTGTTTGAAGATGTTCAAAAATGGGTCGACCAAAAATTTCCACATTATAAAGTTTTCGATACGATTTGCGATTCGACCGAAAGACGTCAAACCGAGGTGCATCGACTGGCCCAGGATGTGGACTCCGTCATCATCGTCGGCGGCAAAGACAGCGGCAACACCCGGCGGCTTGCCGCCATGGCTGCCCAGGTCGGCAAGCCATCTTTTCACATTGAGACCGAATCCGAGCTGGACCCCCAAATCCTTACATCTTTTCAACACGTGGGCATCGCCGCCGGGGCCTCCACACCGAATTGGATTATCACCAAGGTCTTTCGGACCCTTGAGAGCATGCCGTATCAATACACCAGAAACCTGCGCTCCCTGCTTTATAAAATCCAGCGTAATCTCCTTTTGACAAACATTTATGTCGCCCTGGGAGCCGGCAGCCTCTGTTATGCCAGTACGCGGCTTTTGGGAATTACCGATTACCTCCCCCACATACTGATCTCCATTTTGTTTGTCTTATCGATGCACATCTTGAATCACCTGATCGGGCAAAAGGCGGATATGTACAATGACCCTGATCGGGCCCTTTTTTATCAAAGATACAAGGTGCAGCTCTCCCTTCTTGCGACGGTTGCAGGCGCCTCCGGGCTTGTTACGGCCTTGGCTCTGGGTCTGTCACCTTTCATTATCCTCCTTTGTATGAGTCTTTTGGGGCTTTCGTATAATTTGACCTTCCTTCCCAAAAGAATGAAGCGTATCAAATACCGGCGGTTACGCGATATACCCGGATCGAAGACCGTTCTGATTGCGCTGGCCTGGGGGATTGTAACCTCCGCTCTGCCGCAGCTATCGGGATCTCCTGTTTTCGGGATTAAGGCCCTGGTCGTATTTATTTGGGCTACCGGAATGGTTTTTGTCCGTACCGCGTTTTTTGATATTCTTGATATGCAGGGCGATCGGATTATCGGTAAAGAGACGATTCCGATTCTGGTTGGTGAAAAACGCGCCATACGCCATTTGATAATTGCGCTGGTCATCATCGTCTCCGTGCTGCTGGGATCTGCTTTGATTCAACTCATTGCGGCCCTCGGATTTGCACTTAGCATCTGCCCGGTATTAATGTTTATCGTTCTTTTCATCCACCAGCGGGGCTATATGCTCCCGGGCATACGCCTTGAGTTTCTGGTTGAAACCAATTTTATTCTGGCAGGTATCCTCACTTTTCTGTGGTGTATGGTGCTGCCTATCAGTTGATTTATTCGTTTTGATGTAACCGTTCACAGGTTCAGGGTTCAGCGTTCAGGGTTAGGGGCAAGGAAGTTAATCTGAGTCATACCCCAAGCGTCATCGATAAAGATTATAATATCAGTATGTCATAACCTTTGAACCTTGAACCCTGAACCTGGAACCACTCTTAGGGAGAATTACTATGAAAAATAATATGCGCTTGTTGGTTGTCGGCGGGGTTGCCGGTGGCGCTTCAGCTGCCGTGAGGGCCCGAAGACTTTCCGAAAATGCTGAAATCATCATTTTTGAACGCGGGCCTTTTGTCTCATTTGCAAACTGCGGCCTGCCCTATCGGGTCGGCAATGTCATCAAAAAGGAAGATGACCTCCTGGTCGCCACCCCTGAGTTGTTCAAAGGATGGTTTAATATCGAAGTCCGAACCCATAGCACTGTTTGCCATGTGGATCGCAAAAGACAGGAAATCGAAATCGAAAACGGTGCAACCGGCACGGTTTACAGAGAAAGATACGACGCTCTGGTTTTGGCACCCGGCGCCGCACCCGTAAAACCGCCCGTAGAGGGTATCGATTTACCGGGCATCTTTACAATCAGAAGCATCCCCGATTCACGGATCGTGATGGATTGGATCAATCGCCAAAATATCCGCCGCGCAGCGGTTGTCGGCGGAGGCTTTATCGGTCTTGAAATGATCGAAAATCTAAAACACCTCGATTTGGATGTCACTCTGATTGAAATGCTGCCCCAGGTCATGCCCACAATTGACCCCGAGATGGGGGCTTTTATCCATGACCATTTGATTTCGAAGGGGGTCACCCTTTGCCTGGGGAGCCCCGTTACCGGTTTCAGACAAGATAAAGACGACCGGATTTCGATTTTAACCGCCGCGGACCAAAGGATTCCCGCCGATATCGTCATTCTGGCCATGGGCGTCCGGCCTGAAACCGAACTCGCTAAAGAAGCCGGGTTGACCATCGGCGATCTTGGCGGGATTCAGGTCGACCAACGCATGCAAACCAGCGATGCCTGCATCTGGGCCGTTGGGGATGCCGTCGAAGTCAAAAATACGATTACGACTCAACCCGGTCTGCTACCGCTGGCCGGCCCGGCCAACCGTCAGGGTCGTATTGCCGCCGATAGCATTGTCGGGATTGAACCGCACGACCATCTTTTTCGGGGCGTGCAGGCAACGGCCGTCTGTGGGGTTCTGGGGCTAACGATCGCTTCAACCGGGATTACCGAAAAACAGCTCCGGCATCTCCCCCACGGCCAAATCGACCGGGACTATGAGAAAATCTATCTGCACCCGAGCCACCATGCCAACTATTACCCCGATGCCAAGCCTATTGCCTTGAAGCTGATATTTTCGACCCCGGAGGGGCGTATTTTAGGCGCTCAAGCCGTGGGTCTGGCGGGCGTCGAAAAAAGGATCGATGTGATTGCCATGGCCATACAAAAACACGGCACCGTGTTTGATCTTGAAGAAGCCGAACTCTGTTATGCGCCCCAGTATGGATCGGCCAAAGATCCGATTAACCATGCCGGTATGATCGCCTCCAATATTTTGCGCGGGCATTTGGAAATAAGGCACTGGGATCAATCCATTCCAGCGGAGAATTTTATTCTTGATGTCCGCACCACGCGTGAATTTAAAAAAGGCCATGTTGAAAATGCCGTCAATATCCCATTGCACCAGCTGCGCCAACGCATCGGCGAAGTTCCACAGCATCGCAACGTGTGGGTGTACTGTTTATCGGGCCAACGATCTTATTTTGCGATGCGAATCCTTTCCCAAAACGGCTATCGGGCTGGAAATATTTCCGGTGGATTTTTGACCTTCAAAGCGTTTAATAAAGTCAAAGCAGGTTAAGGAAGCCGCATCATTTATGGAGCCAGTCGTAATACCGATCGAGGATGTCCTGGATCTGCACACGTTTAATCCCAAAGAGGTTGCGGATCTTCTGGATGATTATTTTTCTGCTTGCGTGGATAAGGAGATTTTTAGCGTTCGCATTATTCACGGCAAAGGCAAAGGGATTTTAAAAAAGCGGGTACACTCCATTTTAAAACGGCATTCTCTTGTCATTTCCTATCAAGAAGCCACGCCTGAAGCCGGCGGATGGGGCGCCACCGCCGTGGTGCTTAAAAGAACATCCGAAGCTTGACAATCTAGATAAACCAATATAAATTGACCATAGGAATTTGACTATAATCCATTTTATAGGTGCGCACTATGGAAACCATTTCCGTATCACAATTTAAGGCGACCTGTCTGGCGGTTCTAAAGGATGTCAATCAACAAAAGAAAAAAGTTCTTATTACCAAACGGGGCAAACCCATTGCCGAGGTCGTTCCGGTCGATTATCAAAAGCGGGATGTGCCCCTAAAAGAGACGGTGGTTTACATGGGAGATATTGTTTCCCCGGTGGCAGAGGAAGAATGGGAGATTTTAAAGTGACCGATGTTCTATTGGACACGCATGTCTGGATTTGGCTGGGCCTCGATCATAATCAATTATTTTCTAAAAAAGCCAACTCAGCAATTCGGCAGGCCAGCAGAAAATGGATATCCACCATTTCCTGCTGGGAACTGGCAAAGCTGGTCGAGAAAAAAAGAATTTCCTTTTCGATTCCGACGCTGACATGGATCCGCCGCAGTCTCAAAGAATGCTCGATCGATGTTGCCGATCTCTCGCCTGAGATAGCCGTGGAAAGCACACTACTAAACGGTTTTCATAGAGATCCTGCCGATCAGATCATTGTAGCAACCTCTAGAATATTGGGAATCCCCCTGCTGACATCAGACCGCAAGATTTTAGATTTTAGAGGGTCTAATACGATTTGGTAATGGCAATGCCAAATTTTATTATTCAAGTTTCGAACCTATATCGGCTATACTCAATCAATGGGTGTCTTGAATTTAATAAAAAAGGAAGTTCACATGGGAAGAGCATTAGATTCTTCCCTCTTCAACCCCATGGCATGCGACCTGACTTCCAGATGCCAATCTTCCCAGGCGGGGGACTTCTCTGATACAACGCTCATTTTTATAAAGGCAACGCCCGTGAAAAACACAGCCCGGGGGAAGGTCTATGGGGGTGGGAACCTCACCCTTCAGTTTGATATGCTTTGCTTTCTGCCGGCCGAGCTTCGGGATGGCACTCAGAAGGGCTATTGTGTACGGATGCCGCGGGGATTCAAACAGCTCTTTCGTTTGAGCCAATTCGCATAGGATGCCCAGATACATTACGGCAACGCGGGTGCTGATATGTTCAACAACAGAAAGGTCATGGGTGATAAACATATAGGTCAAACCCCGTCCTTCCTGAGCCTCCATAAGGAGATTGAGGATTTGAGCCTGGATCGAGACATCCAGGGCCGAAACAGGTTCATCGGCCACAATAAACTCCGGATCCACCATCAATGCCCGGGCAATGCTTATCCGTTGTCTTTGGCCCCCTGAAAATTCATGCGGATAGCGACCGGCCCAACTCGGTTCCACTCCCACCTGCTGCATTACTTCGGCCACCTTGTCTTTAGCCGCCTGAGGCGTGATGGATTTATTATGAAAAATAACCGGCTCCTCTAAGGTTCGCTTAACGGTCATGCGTGGATTCAGGGATGCATAGGGATCCTGAAAAATCATTTGCATTTTTTTCCGATAAGGAAGCATCTGTTTGGGGGTCAAGTTATCAATTCTGTCGGTTTGATAGTATATCTGGCCGCTGTTGGGCGGATATAACCCCAGGACCGCCCTGGCCAGGGTCGATTTCCCACAACCGCTTTCACCGACCACCCCCAGGTTTTCCTTGGGCATGATCGAAAGGCTGACATCATTTAAGGCCTTTACCGTCGTTGGTCTGCGAACGATGCGTTTGTTTTCAAGTGATAGCTGGTCCAGAAAACCTCCCGAGATATCAAAATGCTTAACGAGATTATTTACGGTTAACAGGCCGTTGGTGTTTTCCATCTTTAACTCTTCCCCAACATATGACAGGCAGCCATTTTGGCATGATCATCGGTGCTGACGAGCGCCGGCACTTCCATCCGGCACACCGTATCACTAATGGTACAGCGGGGATGAAACGCACATCCCGGCGGAATATCGGTTAACGTCGGCATCATGCCCGGTATTTGGTTTAAGCGCGATCCGGGCTGAAGACTTCCGGGTAAGGCTTTGATGAGACCTTGCGTATAGGGATGTCTGGGCTTATGTATCACCGTTTCGGTGGAACCGGTTTCCACAATTTTACCGGCATACATGACCGCAATTTTCTCCGTTACCTGAGACACGACGCTCAGATCGTGAGTGATCAGGATAAATCCCATTTTTTCGGATTCGCACAACTCCATAAGCAAGTCCATGATTTCGGCCTGAATAGTGACATCCAGCGCAGTTGTGGGCTCATCCGCAATAACCAGGAAGGGGTTGGTCAACAGCGCAATCGCAACCACAATACGCTGCCGCATTCCCCCGGAGCATTCGTGGGGGTACTGCCGCAACCTTTTTTCCGGGGACGGAATGTGAACTTTCTTCAATTTTTCGAGCGCCAGGTCGGCTGCCTCGGCTTTACTCACATCTTGATGGGCCAGCACGGTTTCGACCATCTGGGTTCTGATGGTGAGAACCGGATTCAATGTCATCATCGGGTCCTGAAAAATCATACCGATCCGGTTACCACGTATTTTGCGCATCTCCGCTTCCGTCAATCGATTGAGTTCCTGCCCTTCAAACAGTACTTTCCCGCCGGAAATATATCCGGGTTTGCTCAAAAGGTTTATGATCGCAAAGCCGGTCACTGATTTCCCGGCTCCGCTTTCACCCACGATACCGAGGCGCCCCCCTTTGTCCAGGGTAAAGCTGACGCCGTTGATGGCCGTCAGCTCGCCGAACCTTAAGGCAAATTTAACTTCCAGATCTATAACTTCCAGCAAATGATCCATTTAATTGGTATTTAGCCTTTGTAGAGCTTTGGGTTTAAAACATCCCTCAGCCAATCCCCTAAAAGAAGTATGACCAGAACGAAAAAAACCAGCAGGACGCCCGGGAAAAAGGTAATCCACCAGGTGCCGCTGAAGACGTATTCAAAACCGGCGCGTATGAGAGATCCCAACGACGGTTTGGTAATGGGCATCCCCAGTCCCAAAAACGACAGGGCGGCCTCACTCATGATCGCATTGGCGACCTGGATGGTGGAAATAACCAGAACCGGGGTGAGGGTGTTGGGTAGAATGTGTCGAAACATGATCCGCAAACGATTTAACCCGATCACTCTGGCCGCTTCCACATACTCCTTGTTCTTTTCCCCTAAAACCGAAGCCCGCACTGTCCGGGCGTAATGGGGCCATTGCGCTATGCCGATGATGATGATCAAAAGCGGCACCGCCAGTTCGGCATAACGCCCGACGCCGAACGCCAGTTTGAATATGGCACCGGTAAAAATGGCAACGATCAGGTAGGGAATCGAAAATTGGATGTCTGCCAGGCGCATTAAAAATGAATCGAGTTTTCCCCCTAAATAGCCCGAAAACAGGCCAACCAGGATTCCAAAAAAAGCCTGGAACAGCACCGCTCCGATACCGATGATAATCGACACCCTCAGACCGTAAATCATGGTGCTGAGAAGATCGCGGCCCTGGATGTCGGTTCCTAAAATGAAATCTTCGCTGCCGCCCTCCATCCAGGCCGGCGGCATTTCGGCATCCATGATATCAAAGGTGGAGGTATCGTAGGTATTGTGCGGTGCCACTACGGGAGCCAGAAAGCTGATCACAACCAGAACCAATATGGCTGAAAAACTGAAAATAGCGACCGGATCGCGTTTGAAACTGTAAAACAGATAGGAATTCTTGAATCGATTCCAGGCTTTCATTTTGTCCCTACAATCCGTACCATGGGGTTGACAAAACCGTAGACAATATCAACGACCGAGTTGACCGTCACGAAAATCACCCCCACGACGACCAGATAGGCCACCAGCAAGGATGTATCCGAGCGTTCCACGGCCTCTAAAAACATAAACCCCATCCCCTGCCATTGAAAAACGGTTTCGGTCAAGATCGTAAAAGCAAATAAAATTCCCACCTGAACACCAAATACGGTGATTACCGGAAGGAGCGTATTTTTAAAGGCATGCACCAGCCAGACGCGCCGGTGGTGGAGCCCCTTGGCCCAGGCAAATTTGATATACTCGGTTTCCAGGACCTCCATCATCTCAGCGCGAACCAGACGAATGAAAAGCGGCAGCATGATCGACGAGAGAGATACGCTGGGCAAAATCAGATGCTTTAATCCATCCAGGGTTAAAATCCCGCTTTCCCAGCCCCACAGATTAACTGTTTCTCCACGTCCGAAGGAGGGCAGCCAGTTCAACTCCACCGCAAAAAGATAAATCAAAGCGATAGCCGTCAGAAATACCGGCATCGCGACCCCAACGGTGCTGGCGGCCATTACAATGCGCGAAAACCAGCTCTTGGGATAGATGGCGGAATAAATGCCCGCCGGAATAGAGATGATGATCAGAATTAAGGCGGTCACAACGACCAGTTCGATAGTTGCGGGAGCTTTGGATACGATAACCTCCAGGGCCGGCCGCTTGTAGAAAAAAGATACCCCCAGGTCTCCTTTGCAGGCTTTTTTTACAAAGCGAAAAAATTGGGTATAAAAGGGGTCATTTAAACCCAGTTGATCCCGGATGACCGCACGCTCGGCCGGCGTGACCCTTTCGCCCACCAGATCCCTGACAGGATCGCCGATCGTATGCTGGATTGAAAAGCCCACCAGGCTGATGACCAGCATCACGAAAATGGCTTGTATGATACGTCTTACGATGAATGCAAACATCTGAAGGACCTAAAACCGCCTTATCGGAGGGTAATAAGCAGGGGCAGGCGTGTTATCTGCGGTAACAAGCGCCTGCCCCGTTTGCTTCATTTCACAAAAACATGTAAATTACCTGATCACCAGATCACCAAGATAAGGAAAGTTCATGGTGTTGACGATACGGTTGATCATCACGTTGTTCCCCCCTCCATAGGAATGATTCTGCCAATGAAAAGGTATAAAGGCAGCCTCATCGTACAGGATCTTTTCAATCTCCTGGAGAATAGCCGTTCGTTTTGTGAGATCGGTCTCGGATTGAGCCGCCATGGTCAGCTCATCGACTTTGGGGTTGCAATAATTTCCGCTGTTATACTGACCGTAGCCGGTTTCCTTGTTGGGGCACATTCCCAAAAATTCGGTAAAATTGCCCGAGTCTTCCGTATCCGAGTGCCACCCGATTACTTGCATATCGGCCGCCTGGGCATCAAACTCATCCCAGTACTGGGCTTTGGGCATAGTCTTCAGGTTCACTTTGATTTTGATTTTGGCCAGCATGGAGACAACCGCTTCGGCAATCTTTTCGTCATTTACATAACGGTTGTTGGGACCGATCATGGTACACTCAAATCCGTTTTCCAGTCCGGCCTCTTTCATCAGGGCCTTGGCTTTTTCCAGGTCATAGCGGGGAACCAGCTCAGGGCTATATCCCATATACCCTTTGGGACCTTGCTGGCCGGCCGGGGTGGCCGTGCCCTTCATGATTTTCTTAGCAATGCCCACATTATTGACGGCATGGACAATGGCTTGCCGTACACGCACATCTTTGAATTCCGGACGTCGTTTCTGGTTTAGCTGAACCGTAATAATCCGACCCCCGGAATAGGTCACCAGCTTGACTTTCTGATCCTTGCGGATTCTCTTAAAATCTTGCGGCGGCACCGGGGTAATAAAATCGACGTCTCCGGAGAGCAGAGCAGCCACGCGGGTGGCATCTTCCTTGATTGGGGTCAGGATAATCTTATCCACATTTCCGGGAGAATTTTTATCCCAGTAATCGGCGAATCTTTCAAAAACATACTTGGCACCCTGCTCCCAGTGGGTGACCTTATAAGCCCCCGTCCCGGATTCGTTTTTGAGTGCAAAAGAAGGCCCGATCTTTACAACCGCATCTTTCGGCTGGCCGTCTTTATCCGTGCCGGTGTAAAATTTGCTGTCCAATGGAAAAATGTAGGTCGCCATGTTTATCAACAACGCGTAGGGTTTCTTGGTCTTGATATCTACGGTGTGATCATCCACGATAAAGCAACCTTCAAAAGGTGTGAAAAGTCCTTTAAAATCGGGGCTCGCATAAAAGCGATCAAAGGTAAATTTCACATCTTTGGCCGTAAAGGGGTTGCCGCTATGAAATTTTACTCCCTTGCGCAAATGAAAGCGCATGGTCAGGGCGTCAAGACGCTCCCATTTTACAGCCAGGCGCGGTTCAAAATGCATGTCCTGAGCATAGCGCACCAGGGGATCAAATACCCAATGGGAAAACTGGAGCATTCCGCCGGACAGCTGAACCTGGGGGTCTTGTGATACCGGACCCGCATCGAGGGCCAGTTTCAAAGTCTTGGCATGAGCCATCCCCAATACACCAAAAACAATCAAAACTACCACCAACAATGACAGATACTTTTTCATCGTCTACCTCCTTTTTGTTTTTTTGGTTATTGTTGCTCTGAAAAGTGATGAAAGCGGAAAGGATCAGATTGAATTCGAATAGTCCTTTAACATAAAGTTTATATTAGAGTATTCTAACGCGGTCAAGAAATAATAGCACCATCGCCAGATTGTCCTGCCATATCCAATCCTTCTATTTATTGGTGGATGGGGACTATTTAGATTATTTCCCGTTTTTTTGGGCCCACTGCAGATCCGGTGTAACCTTGTGCCAATCGGTTGCCTGCTCAAAGGCATAACCGATGCGAAGGATCATATCTTCCTGAAAGGACTTGCCATAAATCAAAAGCCCGATCGGGAGCCCTTCTTTCGTAAACCCGCACGGCACGCTGAGACCGCACAGATTGAGGACGTTTCCGATGGCTGTATTGCGCAGATATTTGATATTATGCTGCAGGTAGTTATCCATGCCGCTATCGACTTCGGACACGTGTTGGGCCGGCATAGCGGTTGTGGGAACCAGCAGTGCATCGATATCCATTAAGGAATTTGCGGCTGCTGCTTTCAATCGCTGCGCAGCCTGCCAGGTTTTCAGGTATTGATCGGCGGTCACATCCCTACCCTTGATCATGCGCTGTGCAACCACCGGATCCAAGCGCTCGAAGTCTTCCTCCAACCATTTCTGGTTGACCGTATAGCCCTCGGCGGCAATGATCACCCCGCCGGGATTCAACTCCTGGGCTTCCTTCGCTTCCGCAAACGCGATATTTTCCATACGGGCCCCTAGTTCTTGAAAGACATTTCCGCAGGCGCGGACACCTTTTTCAACTTCCGGGTGAGCATCCTCCCAAAATACCGATTCGGCAAAAGCCAGGCGTAGTCCCCGCACACCTTCTTTTAAATCCTTGAGCACATCATGTGGCGCAATCCCCCAGGTTGACGCATCGTTTTTGTCGACACCCTGCAGCGATTGATAGACGATAGCCGCATCTTCCACCGATTGCGTTAAAACTCCGACCGAATCGAGACTCCAGCTTAGAGGGTAAACTCCGGCGCGGCTGATGCGCCCGACGGTGGTTTTCAACCCGACCGTGCCGCACAGGGAGGCGGGCGCACGCACCGATCCGCCCGTATCCGTCCCAAGGGCCATAGGGACCATTCCGGCGGCAACCGCGACCCCGGAACCGCTGCTGGAACCACCCGGCAGAAGGTGGTCTTGACTCCAGGGATTGTGCGGGGTGCCATGATCATGGTTGATTCCAACACCGCTGAAAGCAAACTGAACCGTATTGGCTTTCCCGGCCAGAATCATCCCGCTGCGGGAAAGGGCCCGGATCGTGTGGGCGTCTTCGGCGGCAATATTATTCTCCAACAAACTCGTTCCGGCTGTGGTAGGCAATCCCTTGACATCAAACAGATCCTTGGCTGCAAAGGGAATGCCGTGTAAGACGTTCAATTTTCTTCCGCCCTTAATGGCCAGGTCGGCCGACGCTGCCTGCGTCATGGCGCTCTCGGCGCACACCATGCGGAATGCATTCAGACTTTTATCCAAGGCTGAGATCCTTGAAAGGCTGGCCTCCATCAGCTCTGTGCAGCTGAGCTCACCTTTGCGAAGACGATCCGCCAGCTCACTAATCCGCTGATAGTGCAAAAAACTATCTCCCATGAAAAGCACTTCCTTTCTACTCTTTGGAATCGCGGGCCGATTCCGAGCGCCAGCTTGCCCCTTCCACCACGGCATGGCAGGCAACCTTCACGCCACTTTCCAGAGTGGTCAATTCCGGAAGCTTTTGGCGGCACACGGGGCCGACTTTAGGGCAGCGGGGATGAAACGCGCATCCGCTCGGAGGATCGATCGGATTGGGTATTTCGCCGGCCACAGGCGCCCGTTTGCGACCCGTCATTTCCACATCGGGGATGGTTTCCAGCAGCAATTGCGTATAGGGATGCAAAGGGGTGTCAAAAATGGCGTCCACCGGCGCCACCTCGCACAGCCTACCCAGATACATGACCCCGACGTGCTTGGCCATATGATGCACGACGGCCAGATCGTGGGAAATGAACAGATAAGACAGATCGAATTTTTCTTGCAGACCCTTCATCAGATTCAATATCTGGGCCTGAACGGAGACATCCAGTGCCGATGTCGGTTCATCGCAAACGATGAATTCGGGTTCACTGGCCAGGGCACGGGCGATGGAAATGCGCTGGCGCTGCCCGCCTGAAAATTCATGTGGATACTTTTCCCCATCGGCCGGTGAAAGACCCACCTGGGTGAGCAACTCACCGGTGCGACCTGCAATCGCCTGCGAGCCTTTCAGCAACCCGAAGGCTCTAATCGGCTCACTGACAATCGCTTCCACCCGCCAGCGCGGATTCAGACTGGCGTAAGGATCCTGAAAAATCATGGCCATGCGTCGCTGTAACCTGGATATCTGGGCCCGGTTGGTTACCGAATTCACATCGGTGCCGTCAAATTCAATTTTCCCGGCCGTCAGGTTGTAAAGCCCCACCACCAGATTGGCCACGGTCGATTTGCCACAGCCCGACTCGCCCACCAGAGCGAAGGTTTCCCCCTTTTTGATTTCAAAATCGACACCGATGACGGCTCTTAAAAACTGTCGCGGTTTGCCTTCAAGGAGACGGTTTAGCAGCGGTTTGGAAACATCAAAATAACGTTTCAGTCCGCTGACTTTTAGAAGGGGCGCGTTATCGGTTCCCAACCGATCTACATCGTCTTTATTTTCTCTATTCATCGTAAAGCCAACAGGCAATCTGCCGCTCCTTTTGATCCAACAGATCGGGCCGCATATTAGGACATTTATCAAAGCAGTGTGGGCAACGCGGATGAAAGGCACAACCATCCGGTATTTCCGTCAGTCCGGGCATGGTGCCCTCGATCTGCGTTAACTGCTCCGCCTTTTGATGTAAAGACGGAATCGATCCCATCAGCCCTTGCGAATAGGGATGCTTCGGATTTTTGACGACCTCCCGCACTTGTCCGACCTCCACCAATCGCCCTGCATACATGACGGCCACCCGATCCGAAATTTCGGCGATAACCCCCATGTCATGCGTAATCAAAATAACCGCCGTTTGGTGCTCCATGCAAAGACGCTTTAACAATGCGATGATCTGGGCTTGGATGGACACATCCAGCGCGGTCGTCGGTTCGTCGGCAATAATCAGGCTGGGATTGGCACACAGGGCCAGTGCGATAACCACCCTTTGGCGCATGCCGCCGGAGAACTGATGCGGATAATGATCGATTCGTCTTTTGGCGGCCGGGATTCCGACTTCCTCCAAAAGATCGATAGCATGCCACCGCGCCTGTACGTGATTCATCGTACGGTGGGTTAAAATCGTTTCCGTTAGCTGTTTGCCGATCGTATAAAGCGGATTGAGGCTGGTCAGCGGGTCCTGGAATATCATACCGATCTTCTTGCCACGGATGCGTCGCATTTGATGGTACGGCAGTTGATCGATACGCTGGTTGTTTAAATAGATTTGGCCGGCACCGATTCGGCCGGGAGGCTCCAGCAGGCCGATAATCGCCTGGCCTGTTAGCGATTTTCCCGCCCCGGATTCGCCTACGATCCCGAATACTTCGCCCGGCATGACATTAAACGATATATCGTCCACCGCCACCAGAATCCCGCGGCGGGTATTGAATTCGATGCGAATATGTTCGACTGTCAGTATCGGCTCTGCCATCATCTAGTGTCCATCCCTAAATGATCTTTTTGCCGAAGAACTTCGTTCTCCATGATTACCGACTCCAACGTACACTGGGCGTCCAGGATCTGAATTAGTGTCCATCCAGAGATGGTAGATTTCGGTTCAGGACGAGGCCGCAGTATTTTTGCAGCCGCAGGCGCAGTGTGACTACGTTGAGGATTGCAAAAATGCGAAAACGCTGTCCTGGGCCGAAAGATGCTATTTCTGGATGGACACTATCTAAGTTTCGGGTTAAACGCATCCCTCATCCAGTCCCCCAGCAGGTTGACCGCCAGGACAAGGATTGCCAGGGCAGCACCGGGAAAAATCACGATCCACCATTCGCCGGCAAAGAGGAAGCTCTGGCCGATCCGAATGAGTGTTCCCAAGGAGGGTTCCGTCGGCGGAACGCCGACACCCAAAAAAGATATGGTGGCCTCGGTTAGTACCGCAACCGCCAGTCCGATCGTTGCGATGACCAGTACGGGACCCATTACATTGGGTAAAATATGACGGAACATGATGGTAATGCGCCGGCGTCCGATCACACGCGCCGACTGGACATACTCCTTATTTTTTTCCACCATGGTCGAACCGCGCACCGTTCGTGCAAAGTGAACCCAGCTTGAGATGCCGATGGCAAAAATAAGAACCCATACCGCCATTTCTTCTTGACGCACATTGGGCAGCACGCTCCGGGCAACGCCGCTGATCAGCAAGACAATCAGAATGGCCGGAAAACTGATCTGCACATCGGCAATGCGCATGATAAATGCGTCTATGGCACCGCCGATGTAACCGGAGATTAACCCCAGAGATACCCCCAGAAGCATCGCCAGCAATATGGAGGCAAACCCGACAAACAGCGAGACTCGCGATCCGTAGAGGATTGTTGAAAAAATATCCCGCCCCTGATCATCGGTCCCCAGCAGAAACTTTGACGTTCCGTCTTCGTACCAGGCCGGCGGCGTGGAAGCGTCCATAAGGTCCAGCGTAGCCGGATCAAAGGTATTATGGGGCGCAATCCAGGGTGCCGCAACTGCGGAGAAGATCATTATGACGGTGACACAAGCAGCCACGATGGTGACTTTTGATTTTTTGAAACTGTACCAGATATCGCTATCCAAAAAGCGATGCAGGCTATCCTGAAATCGCACGACAATTTTCATATTACGACCCCGTTACGACTGCTTTATCAAATCTCAAGCGAGGATCTACGACATGGTAGAGAATATCTACAATCAAATTGATCACGACAAAGAAAAAGGCGATTAAAATGAGATAGGTCGACATCACCGGCACATCCGCAAATTGAATCGAGTGCAGAAACAACAGCCCCATCCCGGGCCATTGAAAAACGGTTTCGGTGATGATCGCAAAGGCGATTATCGAGCCGAGCTGAAGTCCGGTGATGGTGATAACCGGAACCATGGTGTTTTTTAAGGCATGGCCGAAATGGACCGCCCGGTTGGTCAAACCGCGTGCACGCGCAAATTTGATGTAATCGGTCCGCAGCACCTCCATCATTTCGGAGCGCACCAGGCGCATGATCAATGTGAGTTGAAACATGCCCAGCGTAAAGGCCGGCATGATAATGGCCTTTAAGCCGCTCACCGTCAGCAGCCCGGTCGACCACCAGCCCAGCTGGATGACATCCCCCCGGCCAAAGGTCGGCAGCCAGCTCAAAAGGACACCAAAGAAAAGGATTAATAAGATCCCGATTAAAAAAGTCGGCAACGAGATGCCGATCAGCGAAACCGCCTGGAAGACTTTGCTTAAAACCTTATCCGGATACAGACCCGTGTAAACCCCCATGGGAACCCCGACTATCAGCGAAAATAAGGCCGCGACAAAACTCAATTCCAAAGTGGCCGGGAGCCGCTCCGCAAACAGCTCGTTGACGGGGCGGCCGAGGGCAAAGGAAATACCGAATTTGCCTTGAACCGTGTTGAGAGCAAAGCGTGCAAACTGCATGATGATCGGGTCGTTTAGCCCCAGGTCTTCTCGCAGCTGTTCCCGCTCGGCAATGGTCGTTTCCTGTCCCACCATTTGCGAAACCGGATCGCCCACATACCGAAACAACGTGAAGGCAATGATCGCAACGGCGAGCATCACGATAAAGGACTGGACAAAACGGCGAATGATCAAGGCAATCATTTTTTAACGATATTGACTATTTTCTATTGAAGATTGAATATTTGAGGCCTTCTATCAACTTTTCGCAGTTACCAAATAGTGATGTTTGAAGCTCCCCGCAGCAAGCTGCTGGGAATGTTCTGCCCTCCGGCAGTGCTTCGCAGCACCGTAAGGTATTCGGTCTTTTTTTTGGTTCGCTCGCTAACCCCACAGCAAGCTACGGGGATTGCGCTCGCTTTTGCGGTTCAAGTAAAAAGCCCGGAATTCCGTACCCTTGGGCCAGATTCCGGGCTTATCGAATCACTCTCGACTACTTCATCATGACATGACGCCAGGCAAATTGATTATCCGGACGCTGTTTAAGCTCCACATTATTGCGAACCCCCCAGGCCAGTGCTTGTTGATGAAGGGGGATATAGGCGATGTCGTTGATTGCCATCATCCATGCCTCTTCAATCATCGCATTACGCTTGGCCTGATCGGTTTCACTCAGGATTTTTTCTGCCAATGCATCGACTTTGGGATTGCAATAGCCCCCCAAATTGAACTTACCCCTGCCGGTGTCTGAGGGACAGCCATGTATATTGTGGAGCACGTTCCATGAATCGAAGCTGCCCGGGGTCCAACCCAGCAGGTAGAAACTGGTGTCGAGCTTGGGCGCCAATACCTTCGGGAAGTATTTGGCCTTGGGTTGGGCCAGGAGGTTGACTTTGATCCCCACTTTGGCCAGCATGGAAACGGCGGCTAAACAAATCCCCTCGTCATTGACGTAGCGATCGTTGGGACAATCCATGCCGACTTCAAATCCGTCGGGATAACCCGCCTCGGCCAGAAGCTTCTTGGATAAGGCCGGATCATAGGGAAGCCGTTTGAATTTCGGGTTGCCGCCACCGTTTACGCCGGGGGCAATCATCATGGCCGAAGGTTCCGACAATCCGCGCATGATCTTCTTTTTGATGGCTTCAATATTGATCGCCTGAAAGAAAGCCTGACGGACTCTTTTGTCTTTAAACGGATTTTTGCCTTTGACGCTGGAATGCAGCAATTCATCCCGGAACTGATCCATTCCCAGGAAGATCGTGCGCAGTTCCGGCCCGATGAGCATACGCGAATCCGCATTGCCATCGACACGCTTCATGTCTTGAACCGGGATCGGATAGGCCATATCGACCTGACCTGATAACAGTGCCGCCACGCGGGTGGCGTCATTGCCGATCTGGGTGAAGATGACTTTGGTAAGATTACAGCAATAATTCAGCAAAGGTTACATAAACAACCGTAAAATTTTAAAT
>CAZHAH010000114.1:0-1161 GCA_964530095.1 uncultured Desulfobacteraceae bacterium
TAACGATACAATGCCAATCCCCGCCGCCTTGGCCGGATATGATATATTGAAAAACCACGTCCACACCGGCCGCCGCCTGGAGCACAAATGCGCCCGGAAGCGCCTCAAACACCGCGCCGACATCCGTAAAACCGGAGGCATCGCCGCCGGCTTCGGCCTGCGGAGCTTCAAAGGCGCTTAAAAGATCTCCCACCTGCTCGGTTACATTTTGGTACACCTTGGCATTCTTGAGACTGTTTATATCGTCCCAACGCGATACGATCTGCTCGGGGGTGGGAACCCCTTCGCCGTCGCCGGCAACTGCGCCCGGTCCGGTGACCATGGCGGCGCGATTGAAGGCGCCCAATCCGGCATTGTAGACATTACCGCTTACGGGGCATTCTTCTGAAACCAGATAAAGCGCCATAGGGGCGACGAGTTCCGGTTTCAGTTTGTCAAAATATTCGGGAGGCAGTACGTCTTCGGTCAAACGTGAGGCCGCCACCGGGGCGATCGTGTTGACCATGACGTTATATTTCTGTCCCTCTAACTTGAGGGTGTTCATCAGGCCCACCAGACCCATCTTGGCGGCGGTATAGTTGGACTGACCAAAATTGCCGTAAAGGCCCGCAGCCGAGGTCGTCATCAGAATTCGGCCGTAACCTTTCTCCTTCATGACCGCAAAGGCCGGACGGGTTACATTATAGGCACCGTTCAGATGAACATTCAGGACCGCCTGCCAGTTTTCGGGCTCCATCTTTAAAAAGCTTTTATCGCGCAAAATTCCGGCATTGTTTATGACGATATCGACCTTTCCAAACGCGTCCAGGGCGGTTTTAACAATGTTTTCTCCGCCTTCTGCGGAGGCCACATTGGCATAATTGGCCACGGCCTCGCCCCCCGACGCTTTGATTTCGGCGACCACCTGTTCGGCCGGGCTCTGCGATCCGTCCCCGGAACCGTCCCGGGCGCCTCCCAGGTCATTGACCACGACTTTGGCACCCCGTTTGGCCAGTTCAAGGGCGTAGGTCCGTCCCAGGCCACCGCCGGCGCCGGTCACAATGGCGACACGATCGTCAAAGCGAATTTCTGTTTTCGGAATCTCGCCGTATTCGAACTCGCCCCGGTCGATAACGACATCGTCGTTTTCGGCATTTAAGGTTTTCCAGAGAGCCTGGCCTG
>CAZHAH010000114.1:1171-18368 GCA_964530095.1 uncultured Desulfobacteraceae bacterium
ATCAGGGTTTTGATCGGCACACCGGGATATAATGGTTTTGTAAAACGACACGCCATACGCCGCGCTTTTTCGGGTTCACTCGGGATAAGGCTTTGAATCAGCGCCCGGCAGGCAAAACCGTGCGTGCAAAGGCCGTGCATGATCGGCTTTTCAAATCCGGCCATCTTGGCGAATTCAGCATCCACGTGGAGCTGGAAAATATCGCCCGAGAGTCTGAAAATAAGCGGCTGGTCTTCAAGAGGCTTGGATTCGACAACAAAATCGGGTTCACGGTCTGGAAACGACACCTCTTTTGGGGGCGCGTTTTCGCCGCCGAAGCCGCCATCCAGACGCGAAAAAACGGTTCCGATGCTCGTATAAACCTTCTGGCCATTGGAATGGAACGTCTCGCTCTTGGCAATAACCAGGGCACCTTTACCCTCACCCTTGTCGTAATAATTGGAAAGGGTGCCTTGCGTGGACAGCGTTCCGTCCGATGGAATCGGCTGGTGAAAGATCAATTCCTGCTCACCGTGCAGAATGCCCGCCAGGTTTACATTGCTGGCTTGTAGGAACTGCGGCATAAATTCGTACATGGTGGCAATAGCAAAACTGGGAATCACCTTCAGATCCTTTTCATAGCAGTATTCCAAGTCTTCAAAACCGGCCCCCACCCCGAGGGCATACAGCACCGCATCTTTCCAGGTATACTCCTTGGTCATCGGGCCGATTTTCTTACCGACCGCATCAAGGTTTAAAGCCATCTCTTTCCTCCTTTTTTAATCAAATAGGTTTTATTCGTTACTATTTATTTTAATTATATAAAAGTACAACCCTGATTGAGCGAAAGTTCAGGTTGCCCCAGGTCCGAGACATCCAAGGGCGACGCCATAGCTAGCTATTGCGAGCCCTTGGCAACCAAGGAGATGGGGTGACGTGAGCTTTCCCATCGGGTAAAGAAAATGAAGAATTAATATCAAAATGATAACTCACCCATAGAAGAGATATGAAATTTTATGTAAAGGCTGAATGTTCCAAGTGCTTTTAACGTTCTCCAACGTTTCTTCATTTTATTTACGCTCATTTAGGGTATTCACTTTGCCCCCTCGTAAATGCCGGTACCAGAATAAATTTCAAGGTCTCCTTGACCACCTCGATGTAGACGTCGTGATCGGTATCGAGCATGGGTCTGAAAAAACTCTCGCCGGATATAAAGTTCAGCACCGTATTCCAGACGGCCAGGATCCGGGCTTGGGCCTGTACCGAAATCTTCTTTTTGTCGTGGGCCAGCTCCATTGCCACAGCAATGTTGGCTATATATTCGGACATCTTAATGTCTAGGGTGACGCCATGACGGGTTTTGTTGAAATAGCCGAAAAGAATGAGATTGGAGACTTCCGGATGTGAAAAGAGATAGTCACACATCATATCGATGGCCGTTTCGAGGCGGTTCGTCAGTGTTAACCCGCTCACTTTTTTTTCGATTTCAGCAAGTTTGTCTCGTATCTCGTCGCTGATATCGATAATGACAGCCTCATAAAGGTCCTGTTTTTCACCCCAGTGATAATAAAGGGTTGAAATATCGATTCCCACATCTTTGGCGATCATGCGGGTAGTGGTATCGGTATACCCGTATTCTCCGAATATCTTGCGGGCCGAGACCAAGATTTTGGCCTTCATCGAACGGGGGTCTTGCCTGGCTTTTTCAAGAGGGGAGGGCATCCATTATGTCCCAGCAAATGTTTCCATCAATTGATGGAGAAATAGAATATTTATCACCCGTTTGTCAAGCCAAAAGAAGCAGTGTCTGGTCAGCGGCAGCGGTTTATGATATTTAGTTTTCTGTTAACCTCTGAACCCGTGAACGGTTACATCATGAATACCAAAACCGATGAGAAAATTCAGAACCTGGCACAGTTGTTTTATGCGTCCCATTATGCGGTGATTTTTACCGGAGCGGGGATCAGTACGGAATCCGGTCTGCCCGATTTTAGAGGCCCCAATGGTGTGTGGACACGGCGCGATAAAGGGCTTGCACCGGCGCCCATGGGCAAACCGTGGGACAAGGTAGCGCCCAATCAGGGCCACTATGCCATCGTGGAATTGCAGAATATGGGGAAGTTAAAATTTTTGATCTCCCAAAATGTGGATAATCTGCATTTAAAATCCGGCATTCGACCTGAGATGTTGGCTGAATTGCACGGCAACATGACCAAAATGCGCTGTTCCCGCTGCGAAAAAAGAATTGATAAATCCACCGTTCTAACAACCTGCTCCTGTGGTGGCCCCCTGGTGTCAGATGTGGTTGATTTCGGTCAGACATTACCGCAAAGAGATACGGCTCTCTCCTATGAGCATTCTCGCAAAAGCGATTTGTTTGTGGTGATCGGCTCCAGTCTGGTGGTCGTCCCGGCGGCAGATATGCCCAGGGAAGCATTGAGGTCAGGAGCCAAACTGGTCATCCTCAACCAGGGCGAAACGCCTTTTGATGACTACGCTCATCTGCGATTCCATGAAAAAATCGGAGACGTCTTACCCCGGGCGGTAAAGCGGTTGAAACGCTTGATGGGATTGTTCGAATAGCAATGGTCTATACAATCCCTGGCGCATAGAACCGCAATAGCGAGCGCATTCTCCTGAGTGGAAAGAAGGTGATGCGCTGCGGGTTGATTTTGAACAATATCATTGAGGTAAAGTCATGGGAGAGTATTCCGTTAAACGCCCTTTAAAAAGACCACCGATTCATCCCGGTGAGATTCTGCGTGAAGATGTGCTTCCAGCCCTCGGACTTTCAGTTAGCGAAGCTGCACGGCAGTTGGGTATTTCTCGACAGCAGTTACACCGTGTCTTAGCCTGTACTCATCCAATCACAACCGAGATGGCGCTTAGGATTGGTAAGTTTGCCGGCAACGGTCCGGGGCTTTGGTTACGCATGCAACAAGCATATGATTTATGGCATGCTGAGCATCGGCGGCTCGCATGGGATGAACCTGCAGCGATCGAAGCACCCTTTCCTTCATCTTGGTGACAGCCGCGACTTCAAATACCGCATCTAACAGGTAATACATACGCGCTTTTTAATTTTACATTTGTTGTTATTAACCGTGTCCCTTCTTATACCCCTGCATCCCGCATGTATCCCCATATAAAAAGATGTCTATCTCCTCCGTAACAATTCACTTCCCGGTCCAATTCATGACCGGATTTGTCAGTTTATCATAATATATCACTTGACATAGGCATTATGACAGTATATTGTGTTGCATCATGACAGACTATCATCCACGAGATATTACTGATGCAGTCAGCACCGCCCTTGAAAACATGCCCGTAGTGGTTGTCACCGGAATGAGGCAGACGGGCAAAACCACTTTTTTGTGTTCACAATCTGATCTCGCTGATCGAAGCTATGTGAGTTTTGACGATTTTGCCCAGCTTGAATCGGCAAAATCAGATCCGGATGGCTTTATACGTCGCGATCAGCCCCTAACGATAGACGAAGCGCATAAATGTCCCGAGATATTTGATGCCATCAAGCGGGTTGTCGATGAAAGGAGAATACCAGGGCAATTTCTGCTTTCCGGCTCAGCCAATTTTTCAATTTTAAAAAATATTACCGAAAGCCTCGCAGGGCGATCGGTATATCTGGCAATCCATCCATTTAGCCGCCGTGAAATCTATCGGCAAACGAGACTGGAGCCCTTCATAAAGAAATTCTTTGAAAACCAGGATACCTTCCAGAAAACCGCCGGCAATCCAGTCCGTCCAGAGGAAGTTGCAAAGGGGAGTATGCCGACAGTCTGCCTCCAGCAAGTCAAAGATCCGCTGATATGGTTTCGGGGATATGAGCAGACTTATCTTGAAAGGGATGTGCGGGAACTGAGCCGGGTTGGAGATCTATCAACACTTCGGACATTGCTCCGTCTTACCTCATTGCGGACCGGACAACTTTTGTCACCGAGCCAACTGGGCCGTGATGCCAAATTGAGCGCGGTTACGACTTCCCGTTACCTATCCCTTTTTGAAGCATCTTTCTTGATCACCAGAGTCCAGCCATACTTGGGAAACAGATCAAGCCGTCTCATCAAGTCGCCTAAACTGTATCTGAGTGATGCAGGTCTGGCAAGTTATCTAACGGGATTGGAACTGTCATCATCAATTCGCAACGATCCGCTCTATGGAGCCATTTTTGAAACCTATATGGCTCAGAATTTGCTCTCAATTCTGAGTGCTAAATGGCAAAATGCGTCGCTCTATTTCTGGACAATCCAAGGACGTCACGAAGTGGACTTTGTTATCGAGGCGGGGCGATCCTGCATCGCACTGGAACTCAAGTCGGCGGCCAGGTGGCAGGAAAGGGATCTTGCAGGTCTAAAGGCTTTTTTGACGGCAACGCCGCACTGTAAAGCGGGGATTCTCTGCCACAACGGCGTTGATGCAGTGAAGCTTGGCCATAGGCTTTGGGCACTACCAACCAGCCTGGTTTTATCGTGATTTCGAAAGATTATTATTTTGGCAATTAAACCCCAACGCTGCAAAAGTCGAGCATGCTGCAGATCCATTTTGGCATGTTTTTTATGCAACTGTGGGGTTAAATGAATCCATAACTGATGTAACTTGACGGCAAATTCCGGGATTCGCCGCCAAGTCAGTTATCAACGATAATGGGTTAGGCCACTTCCTTGTATTCAGCGTCGACTACATCGTCATCTGCTTTGGAGGAAGCCTTACCCCAAGTATTTTCAGTGCCGCTTCCACCCGGATGGCCGCCGGAGGGGCCGGCCTGCTGGTACATGGAGGCCGCAAGTTTGTGGGAAGCCTGTGTCAACACCTCTGTCAGGCGTTTGATCTCGGCCGTATCTTCACCGTCCATGACCCGTTTGAGATCGACGATAGCACTCTCAACCTCGGATCGAGCCGCACTGTCGGCTTTATCACCGGATTCGGCAATCGTTTTTTCGGTCGTATATATCAACGCGTCGGCGGTGTTGCGGGCATCGATAAGCGCCTTTTTGCTCCGGTCTCCTTCAGCATGCATTTCCGCATCCTTGATCAAGCGCTCGATTTCTTCCCGGGACAATCCCGAAGAAGCCGTGATCCGAATCGACTGTTGCTTGCCGGTTGACATATCCTTTGCAGAAACATCCACAATCCCGTTGGCGTCGATGTCAAACGCAACTTCGATCTGCGGCATGCCCCTAGGCGCCGGGGGTAAGCCCACCAGTTCGAACCGTCCCAGAGATTTGTTCCCGGAAGCCATCTCGCGTTCGCCCTGAAGGACATGAATCGAAACTGCGGGCTGATTATCTTCAGCCGTAGAAAAAACCTGACTCTTTTTGGCCGGAATGGTTGTGTTTTTTTCAATTAGCCGGGTCATCACCCCGCCCAGAGTTTCAATGCCCAAGGAAAGCGGGGTCACATCCAGCAGGAGAATATCGTCAATATCACCCTTCAATACCGCGCCCTGAATGGATGCGCCCAGGGCGACAACTTCATCCGGATTTACCCCTTTGTTGGGTTCTTTCTGGAAGATTTTCCGGACGCGTTCCTGAACCGCCGGCATGCGGGTCATGCCGCCTACCAGGATCACTTCATTGACATCACCGTTTGAAAGTCCGGCATCGGTCATGGCCACCCGGCAAGGCCTCTCAAGTTTGTCCAACAGGTCGCCCACAAGCGCTTCGAGTTTGGCCCGCGTAATTTTTACGTTCAAATGTTTGGGCCCGCTCGCATCCGCCGTAATAAACGGTAAATTAACATCCGTTTCCATTGAAGCAGATAACTCAATCTTGGCCTTTTCAGCCGCTTCCTTCAGTCGCTGCAGGGCCATGCTGTCGCTTCTCAAATCGATCCCCTGATCTTTTTTAAACTCATCGGCCAGGTAATCGATCAAACGCAGGTCAAAATCCTCGCCCCCTAAATGGGTATCACCATTGGTGGCCTTGACTTCAAAAACACCCTCACCGATTTCAAGGATGGAGATATCAAATGTGCCGCCGCCCAGATCGAATACGGCGATCTTTTCTTCCGATTTCTTGTCCATCCCATAGGCCAGCGATGCCGCCGTCGGTTCATTGATGATGCGTAACACATTGAGGCCGGCAATTTTTCCGGCATCCTTGGTGGCTTGTCTCTGGCTGTCGCTAAAATATGCCGGCACGGTAATCACGGCGTCGGTTATTTTCTGACCCAGATATTCTTCAGCGGATTTCTTGATGTCAGCCAGGATGTACGATGAGATTTCCGCCGGGCTGTAATGCTTGCCTCGCAGATTGATGCGGACATCTCCATTGCGCGCCTTTTCGATCCGGTATGGCAAAATCTCTACATCATTTTGCACTTGGGGAGAATCATAATTGCGGCCGATAAGCCTTTTAATCCCAAAAACGGTGTTTTCCGGGTTGGTAATGGCTTGCCGTTTCGCTATCTGCCCGACCAATCTCTCCCCATTTTCTGCTATCGCCACTATCGAAGGGGTTGTGCGGCTGCCTTCACGGTTTGTAATTACTTTTGGCTCGCCACCCTCCATGATCGAAACGCATGAATTGGTGGTGCCAAGATCGATTCCGATAATCTTGCTCATTTTAAATTCCTCCATGTCTAATTGGATTTTTAGTGTAACTTAATCTGTTTTCTGTGTTTGGCTTTATTAAGAACTATAAATACTTATTTGAACATGTCAATATTATGATTGTGATTATTTACACATTACTAAAAATAAAAAATATATATAAATAATGTATTAGACTTGGGATAAAATTTGGTTTTACTGTTTTGAGGTTGGCAAGATTAGATGCTTCAAATCCGATTTACTTGGGAAGCGAAAATTTATTTAATTCAGGCGAAGGAAATTCTGGAATCTTTAATCAAATTATTCAAGGTCATAATGAAGCTTCAATGCTTTGTCAGTTTTCTTCATGAGTTCATCAGGAAGGTGTCCGAGCTGTTTTATGAGACGGAGTTTGTCTACTGCTCTGGTTTGATTGACCATAACTTTTGAACGAGTCTTCAGGCCACCGGTGCCGACCGGGGCCTCTACTTCAAAAGAATAAACCTTGGTTACATTTGAGGTAATCGGAGCAATAGAAACAATAGGAGAGTGGGTGTTGTTGATGTCGTTAGAAACAACCAGAGCAGGGCGGGTCTTTTTGGCTTCCGCGCCGACTGTGGGGTCAAAGTTAACCCAAAAGACATCGCCGCGTTTAATCGATGCCGTCATTTATGGCTCCCTCAAGCTCTTGGTTAACCCTTCGAATTTGTTCAGCAGCTTCTCGGTACTCGGCAGCAAGTCTTTGATCTCTTTTTTCCTTAAGGGAACGCTTGATCGACTCGGTAATAAACCGGCTTCTCTTTCTTGATTTCACTTCTTGAGACAAGTCCTTAAAAATATCTTTGGGAATGCTGACATTAATACGAACAGTTTCCATTGTGGTCTCCTAATGTGTTTGTTATTGAATAATAATTTGTATCATTGCTATTGTCAATTAGTTTGTACATTAAATTTATGACAAACAAATATCCAATTCAGATCTTTCCTGCTACACCGCCATGACTAAAGCAGTCGCCGAGAAAGTGTCTGCAAGGTTCAATGTTTCTATATTACGTATTTTACAACTTGATTGTTAAATCGATAACTCCGAGATCCCCAGCTCCCTATCACGTTTGACTGGCTGTAAAGAGTGTTTTGTGCTTGACAAAAACCCTATATGGTTGCATAGTGGTTTCATAATGAAACCACTAGGAGGTGTTTGTATGGCAACGGTCACGGTAAAGAACATACCTGATGATATTTACGAGCGGCTTAAGTCAGTCGCAGAAATAAATCGGCGTTCCATCAACAGCGAAATAATCATGTGCATTGAAAATACTGTTGCAAGTCGCCGAATAAACATCGACGAGGTGCTTGAAAATGCGCGTCAGCTCCGTCAATTGACAGCCGGACATTTGATCAGTGATGAGGAATTCAACCAGGCAAAAGCAGAAGGTCGGCTATGATTGTGGTTGACACAAATGTTATCGGCTACCTCTTCCTATCAAGCGCGCAATCCCTTTTAGCCGAACGTGCGCTACAAAAGGACGTTGAGTGGGCAGCACCGATTTTATGGCGCAGCGAACTTCGCAATGTACTGACTCTTTATATACGCAAAGATATTATCAAATTGGAGCAAGCTCAGCGCATAATGAATAGTGCGTTGAAATTACTAAGGGGTCGAGAATATGAGGTTCCATCATATGAAGTTCTGAGGCTTGCCTCAATAAGCAAATGTTCTGCTTGTGATTGTGAGTTTATCGCTACTGCAAATGATCTGAAAGTCCCCTTAGTAACTGTTGATGAGCAGCTGCTGCGTGAGTTTTCTTCGGTGGCCGTATCATTGAATTCGTTTAGCGAATAATTATTAGACATACGATGGCCGAGGTAGAAAAGGCTATCCAGCGAGCGGTTGGGATCGTGATTTAATATTTTAGCAGTATCGAAGAGAGACGCACAATTTCGGGATCGACTTCCTTGCTATAAATATGCTCAAAATCACTAAACTGGAAAACGAAAGGACGTCCCGGAAGGACATGTTTAAACGGGCGAAGTCGAGCGGGATCGGCATAAATTCATACTTTCATGTACCCCGGACATTAAAGAAATGACATGGAATACGTATTTGCTAGAGGAAGGATTGGATAAATATCCGGAGATTGTTAAATTATTCGATTCTGATTCAGAAGCGATTGAGCTAGTTAAACAGACGTTGCTAAATGATCGGGTATTAAGACCGGTGTTTATGCAGGTACTGCCTGAGAAAAAAACAGGAAAGATGGAAATTTGCAATAAACAGTTGGCTGCAAAAAAGATAAAAGGGGATAAGCTTCTTGCTGATTATATCATGGAAAACAAAGGAATTTTTCTTTGTGGTAAGCCTAAAACGGCAAATGAAATATTAACGGGAGGGGGTAAAATTGTTGTTGCCGTGACTGACAGACATTATGACAGGGTGCAGTATTCGGTTGCTAATCTGCGCCAATGTTACATTCCTTTACCCGATCGAAGATTATTAGCGTTCAAATCATCCGGGTTATTTCATGATCCGGTTTCTAAACCCTATAATAAGAATTCAATAAAATTTACTGGAGTTGGAGGTAAGATAGAAAAAAATAACGCTTTAACATCATTTGAAAAATTAGGCCCTTACAGTGAAGGGTTTATTGATTTCTTGGCATATCAATCATTGTATAGTCTACCTGATGGAAAGGGCAATTTTGAAGAAGCTGAATACGGAAATAATGGAAAAAAAGCGCTACCATATTTAATTGTTAATTGTGCAATCAGTCCACATAGGATGTCAAAGATTTCGCAGCTAGATGACCCAGGACTATTTAGGTTGCGAAAAAGGATTTCTCCGTTATTAATAGATCTGGCAAAAAAAAGGCAACATTCAGGAAGAAAACTTTTGCCTGTTTTAGAAAGTTTTTTTAATTCGGGGGAAGAAGTTATGCCCTTGGAAGACTATTTGCTGTTTATAGCCGAGGAGATAGGGATAGGTACAGCCCGGAAACAAAACCACGAATTGTTTCATGTTACTTTCCATGAACAAGATGTGAATATGGGCGGCCAGATGTGTGATCGTGAAGAGATGTACACCTTTGAAGACTATTTCAAAAAGAATGAAATTAAATATGTGGATCCCTTTTTTGAGATAATAAAAGAAACGCATATCGGGATAAGGGATATGATTTCCGCTATAGGTGTCATAAAATTTATTTATAAAAGTAAAATAGAATGGAAAGGGAACAGGTTAGAATTATTAGAAAGCTTTTTTAGAGCTTATTTTCGGCGGCTTTCGTATAATTATTTTGAACGCTGGGAGGGTTTGATTGATTATCTTGGTAATGTAATCACCTTTTATTTTGATCGTGACGATGTACTTGCACAAGAGGGATTAAAAAAATTAAGAGAATGGTATAGACTGGAAAAAGAATAAGGAGGCGTTTGATGACCGCATTGCATCTTGATCGGCTCACATGGCCCGATATTAAAGCAGAAATTCTAAATGGTCGCGACACCGTGGTAGTACCTTTTGGCTCCACCGAGCAGCACGGCAGACATATGCCCCTGGGGACGGATGCGGTGCTGGGTGATGTCATCGGCTGGAGAGTCGCCCAACGGCTGGATGCATTTTTGACTCCCACCGTGCGCTTTGGGTGTTCGGAGCATCATCTGGCCTTTGCCGGTACCATATCCTTGCGTGATGAAACATTTAGCCGGATTGTTGAAGACGTGGTCGCAAGTTTGTGCCGGCATGGGTTTCGGCGGATTATACTTCTACCCACCCATGGCGGTAACTTCAAACCCCTTGAGGAAGCGGCAGTGAAGATAAAACCGGTTGAACAAACGCAGATCCTGGCGTTTACCGATCTGACAGGCTTTATTACGGTAGCCTTTGAAAGCTCCGGAGCCTTTAACGTAAATGCGGCCCAGTCAGGGGCTCACTCTGGTGAGTGGGAAACTTCAGTGATGCTTGCGGTAAGGCCCGAGCAAGTAAAGATGGATCGAGCCGTTGAAGGATTTGTTGGAGAGCTCTCCGAGATCATGTCCAAAGTATTCGATGGAATCCAAAACCTGGATGAAAACGGAGTATTAGGAGATCCCCGACCGGCAAACGCCGAAGCCGGGCAAAAATATCTGGAAAAAATCATAGAATATCTCTATCAATGGGTTCTGGAGCAAACTATGGAGTGAAAATCAGAGCCCCATTTCTTTTCAGAAAAGATGTGGGGTTTTTGCTTTCGATATGAAGATCCGAAGCCTGAGGTAAATTAATCAAAGATCAAGGTTTGACCCTAATCACAAGATTGTGTTCGAAGCGATTAGACGCCTACTGGATACAGAGGAAAAGCCGCGGAAAAAAATCGGGTATACGGTAAAGGAAAAGCAGGCGCGTTACACTATCTAGCCGAAAAGAAAGAAGGAATAAAAGGATTGAGCGGGATTGGGATAAATTCATACTTTCATGTACATCCCTGATCTTATTCGAGGGCGAAAAATTGCTGTAAAGGATGGATTTAAGCTATTGGAATAAGCAAGCAATAATCCAATGGACGTCCCCTAAAACCTCGCTGGTCATCCTCAACCAGGGAGAAACGCCTTTTGATGCTTGTGCTCATCTGCGATTCCATGAAAAGATCGAAGACTTTTTCCTCGGGCAGTAAAGAGATTGAAACGATTGATGGGATTGTTCGAATAGCAATAGTATAGACAATCCATGATGCACTAAACCGCAATAGCGAGCACATTCCCTGTAGCGACACGACTGCCTTCGACATGAGCTCAGACCGAATGTAGCTCGCCGAAGTCTTATCGAAACGAGCCGACTTCGCCAGCCAATCAGTTGCAATTTGATAATAAAATTGTTATCCACAAGCAAACTATAGTTTATTAATAGAAACAATAGTTGACAAATTAATACTATAGTTTTATTATTTATACAGATAATAGCCTAAAAGATGGAGAATTTTGCTATGCGGCCAATCGTATCTGAACAGAATCCTTTACGTTATCCATTGAATGATCTCCTGGGCACCCGAGCCCATGTGAGACTGCTCAGAGTCATGGCAAATGAGGTTGATGACCCTCTTACCGCTTCGGATATTGCCAAACGTGCTGGACTGACTGTGCCTGGCGCTCAAAAAGCATTAGAAAGACTCTTTAGGGCGGGTTTCGTCTCTCGTGTAGGAGGAGGTCGCAAACACCAGTATGAAATCAGTTGTTCAGACAGGCTCTTGCAGATCGCATTAGAGCTGTTTCAGGCGGAAAAGGAACGATACGAACTACTGCTCACCGAGATCAAAAAGGAAATCAAAAACCTTACACCGCATCCACATGCGGCATGGATTCAAGCATTCCCGAAGGAAATAGACTCGCCGCTGACGTTGGGATTATTGCATGAAACACGCCATCTGACAAATTGCATTCGTAAATTACGAACACAACTCAATCAGGTGGAAAAGGTCTTCGATCTTACGATTGAAGTTGAAGGCTTTACTAAAGCGGATATCTCAGATCTAAGGTTTGAGGACTTTACTGCTCTGTATGGGGTTCTGCCATCACCGGACAGTCCTATTCGGCAGGAGATAAAGAATCCATTGACTCACAGGGAAAAGGACCGGAGGTTGCACGAACTATCTCGTAAATTAGCCCAAGCCATCGAACAGGATAGGTCTCTCTTAAGGCGCGCAATAGATCATATCGATAGTCTATTAAAGGAAGATCAAGGACCGGCTACCAGAGATCTAAAGGAATGGCGTGACATCCTCGAAATGTATTCTATCCAACGTCTGTCTCGATTTCTTACCTCATCCAGCGAACGAGCCAATCGCTTATGTCAGAGCAATCCTTTTTTTGCAATTTTAAACCCCGATGAACAAGCCCGACTGGTTAATGACTTGGAGGATAAAAATGACACGTGATCAACTTGAACACGCTATCCGGGCTGCTTGTGATGTCTCAAAGGACACCGAATTATGGATATTCGGTTCCCAAGCTATTCTGGGAGAATTTCCAAACGCTCCTGAATGCCTTCGTGCATCAATCGAAGTGGATGTGCAACCGAAGAATCGACCTGAAACCGTTGATCATATCGATGGCGCTTTAGGAGAATTGTCCCAGTTCCATCAAACACATGGTTTCTATGTTCATGGAATATCCATTGAATCTGCAGAGCTTCCAGATGGTTGGGAACAGCGAACCGTATCAATCAGTGATCCAATATCGACCCACGGTAATACAGGGTTGTGTATTGAGGCGCACGATCTTGCAGCCAGCAAGCTTGTAGCTTTCAGGGAAAAGGACAAAGAATTTGTCCGTTTGCTCCTCATTGAGAAAATGATTGATGATAAAATCCTTACGGAAAGAATACGCTTGTTAAATGTGGAAGAACAGCTGCGCGAGCGACTTTTTCAGTGGGTCCAAATCAGTGCAGAGGAATTGATCGGCAAAAAGATACCGAATTTGAACGGTACTTGAACCGCAATAAAGAGCGCATTTCCCGTAGCGACTCGACTGCCTTCGATATGAGCTCAGACCGAATGTAGCTCGCCGAAATCTTGTCAAAGCGAGTCGACTTCGCCATAATAGCTTCAGCTACGCTCTCTGGATAGTAGCCTGTGCCCAGGATCATGGGAAAAACGATTTATTGTTGCCATTTTTCCCTCCATTATGGCATTTGTTTCGCCATAATAGCGACACCATCATTCCGTGTCAAGAAATCATCGCATGTATTCGCCCGGTTCAACCTGCGAATAGAGAGGGGCCGTTCGTGCGTAGCGCCTCAATTTTCCAAAGATCCGAAATCATTTTTTCAGAAATGTACAGAAGGGAAGAATAGAGAGCGTTCCAAAGATTTCCAGTTTCGGACAATTTTGACGCCATTTTGGTTTCAGAGTTTAAAATGATATTATAGAGCCAGTTTCAAAACGTTTCAGTTTGGTTATGTTAACCTCAAGTCGAAGATCCCGGACTTTGAGCGGGGGAAAGCGAAAATATAGCGCTGTCGGTTGCGCCTTGCGGCTTGAAAAAATGCACTTCGTGTCATTGCGTGCAAAATTTGAGCCTGTTGACAAATCCCGGTCATCGGGGACGCAGCAAATCGGGCAAATTGACCGAAAAGGAGGGGGGCCTCGATAAGCCTTCCATGGTCAAGTGTGAGCAGATCACTACCCTTGACAAATCTCTTTTGATACGCGGCCCTTTCTCCGGGACGATAAGTCCAATAAAGATGGCCGAGGTAGAAAAGGCTATCCAGCGAGCTGTTGGGATCGTGATTTAATACCCGTAATTGCACGTTCGTGCAGAAATTGCAGAAAAAGCAATCATAATTGCCATGTCACCATTACTGCATCAATACACGCGGTAATATTTCCGTACGATTAAAAAAATATCAACTTAATGCACGTTCTGCACGAATGTCCCATATTAACGGCCATTTGTCCTTGCATCAAACCCTGTTCGTAGATGTTGCATGGACACGGTCTTCATTTACGGCCGTCATCTGCACTGTAAGGCGTTTATTCAATACTGTTGCGATCCGACTCAACATTGATAAAGAATGTCCGCTGTAGTTTGCATCTTCAAGGCGGCTGACGACAGATTGGGTGGTCTTAATAAGCTCAGCAAGCTCTTTTTGAGTCATTCCCGCTTCCTGCCGCAGGTCATAAATCATTCTAGCGACCTCGGCATTAACCCGTTCGGCCTGAAGGGAAGCCTTCCGTTCCGCATCTTCACCAATATATCTTCGATGCAGAATATCAACAGCATTTGTAGATATTGTATTTTCCCCCATGGCTATCACCCCCTATATGTGTGCTTTTGAGGATTTTCTTTAAACCTATCCATACGCTCAATCGCAAGATCAATCTCTTTTGGTGGTACCACATCTTCCTTTATTAGGCCGTGCGATATAATGCCTCTATTATCATGAAAGAAATAAAGAATCCTATATTGAACACGTTGGAAAGCGACTCGTAATTCATAAATCTTATCTCGAAGATAGTCCGCTTCAGGACGGCGTAATTCATAGCCCATTTCGGCTAAGCGCTCTATCCTAACGATGCATTTATCTTGGACTTTCGGCGGTAAACCATCAAGCCACATGATCAAAGGACATGTGTCATCTTTTTCGGCGTACAATAAAACTTCGGTTTTTGGCATTTTGATTGTTACCTTTTGACATCAACATAGCAATATTGCGATAAGCTGTCAAGGCACATATAATGAAACTCCCCGCCCGGATCCGGAACAAGCCGCCAGTTCGTGATTCTGAGGTATATTTGACAAATCTCTTTTGATACGCGGCCCTTTCTCCGGGACGATAAGTCCAATAAAGATGACCGAGATGGAAAAGGCTATCCAGCGAGCTGTTGGGATTGTGATTTAAGCCCGATTTATTAATATTGTTGACGACTTCGTGTCCAGTGAGATATCTTTCGTGGGTGGTTTTTATTTATGCAGCCTCTAAGGACAATCATAAATATTCATGACATAGAAAATCTGACTACCCTTCAGGTTAATTGATGAATAAAATCCGTATCGATATTCCAGAAGAAAGAATTGCCGAGTTTTGCGAAAAATGGCAGATCCAAGAATTTGCCTTATTCGGGTCAGTATTGAGTGATGATTTTAAGCCGAACAGCGATCTCGATGTACTTGTCACATTTCATGAAAAGGCCAAACCAACTTTATTCGATGTTGTTCGCATGGAGAATGAACTGATAGAGCTCTTTGGCCGCGAAGTGGATCTTGTAAGTCGCCGAGGTCTTGAATTTAGTCGAAATTACCTACGCCGCAATGCGATTTTAAGTTCAGCCGAGACTGTCTATGCAGCGTGATAAAGAATACCTTCTTGATATTCAGGAAGCCGCGAAACTAGCACTGACATATATCGCAAACAAAACCAAGGAAGATTTTTTAAAAGATATTCAGTGCCAGGATGCTGTTATTCGGCGGCTTGAACCGCTTCAGCGAGCGCATTCCCCGTGGCTTGCCGCGGGGTTAGCGGGCGAATTAAAAATTAGACAGAATTCCTTACGGGGGAAGATTCCCCGGAGCTTGCTGAGGGGAGCTTCAAATTATAGGAGAGGCTGCAGGTCGAATTTCAGAAGAAACCAGGAATGCTATTCCAAGATTGCCATGGAGTGAAATGGTCGGAATGCGCAACATAATGATCCATGATTACGATGATGTGGATATCGTTATAGTTTGGGAGACAATTCAAAAGGACTTGCCGAATTTGCTTTCCGCCCTCAAAAATTTTTTTTCAACAAAAGCTGAAACATAGCATCTCCTTGAGGCGCTATCATTATTATCTTTTATTTCTTTACATCCCACCTTTTATCCTTCCCGTAATCCCCATTTGATATAGGCATTTTATGGGTGAAATATAAGGCAGGTCGCCGAAGTTCAAATCCCAATACTACTCTCAAAAAACAATTTGACATTTGGTGTAATTTTAAGTAGTTGCTTTGATGGTTAAAATTTCCTACCGTTTAACCTAACAGTACAGGCCTTGACCATGACGCGCGATGAAGAAATCAAGCTAAAGGTCGCCACCATTATTGACGAAGCTGTCGCGGAAAAGAAAAAAACTCGCCGACGGTTCTTGGTCTGGGCCGGATTTGCCCGTGCGGCCATACTGATCACCTCGATTGCCTTCGCTTTATATCTGAACAATTCCCTGCCCGGTTCCGGAACAAGCCGCCAGTTCATGATTAAAGGCTATACCAAAAACATCCCATTTGAGCGTTCATACATTTTATGAAGGAGGAACCGGATAGAAAAGTTACAACTCTATTGTGCGAAAGCTGAGATCGCCCGAGATCCAAAATACCAAGGCATGCTGAAATAGAAGATGGCCTCGCTAAAAGAATAATTAAAAGACTATCGTAAAATATCTAACAACGAATTCAGTAACATAAAAAGCCGGCGGACTTTTGTAGTAGCTTAAAATGCCATAAGCGGCTTTTTGTGCAACTGATGGCGGGCGCTATCTGCTGAAATGGAATTGGTATGAAGGCTAAAAGAAAGCCATGTCTTTGAAAAAATTTCTGACAAATTCCTCGATAGGAATGGAGAGGGAAAAGAATTCGGTACTCGACAGAGATAGCTGGCACTATGGTATGAGTTATTTACTTGTTTATGGACCGGATAACCCATATTACAATTTTCACCTAAGATAATGGATAGTCATGGATTTACCTAAAAATCTTGTTAACCAGGTAAGGCAGGGGCGGGCCGTTCTCTTTCTTGGTGCTGGCGCAACCAAGGGTGCCCAAAAAACTAATGGAAGAGAACCACCAGAGGGGACTGAACTTCGCGACTTAATTGCACGAAAATACTTGTCCGGTGATTACTCTCAGGAAAGCCTATCATGGGTAGCAGAACTTGCCACTGCGAATACAGATCTTTTTGAGGTGCAAGACTTTATAGCTGAACAATTTTTGGATCTAAAACCAACATCTTTCCACTTACTAATCCCTACGTTTAGATGGCGAGGTATTGCAACAACCAATTACGATATGCTAGTTGAGACAGTTTATAGGTTGTCTAACGAACCAGTTCAAAAGCTTACCCCATTCCTTTCAAATAACGATCGAATCGACGGGCAATTGCGTGACCCATCATATATCCCCCATTCCGGGTCATTTTTTAAAGAATCCTTGAATATCAAGGGTTCAC